>NZ_JBTJEQ010000014.1:0-97484 GCF_054456675.1 Jatrophihabitans sp. YIM 134969 | reverse complement strand
GCCGTTCTCCGTTCATGGTTGCTGACCTTCGACAAGCCAGAAACCTAGACAGAGAACGGCGTGTTGCTATCTCACCACCCCGAACCCACCCACAGATGCGTCACAAGAGCCACAATTTCCGCCCACTCAGGGGGAGAGGTGACCACTCACCAGGGGTGGCGGCGACGGGATCAGCGGCGACGCGAGGAGATGACGCCGGTGTCGAACCCGGCCAGGTGCAGGCCGCCGTGGAAGCGGGCGTGCTCGATCTTCAGACACCGGTCCATGACGACGTCGAGGCCGGCCTCGACGCCGCGGTCGGCCACGGCCTGGTCACGCAGGCCCAGCTGCAACCACAGGGCCTTCGCGCCGACCGCCACCGCCTCGTCGAGCACCTGCGGCAGGTCCGCCGGCTTGCGGAACACGTCGACGATGTCGGGTGTCCCGGGCAGCTCGGCCAGCGACGGGTAGACCGGCCGGCCCAGGATCTCGGTGGCACCGGGGTTGACGAACCAGACCTCGAAGTCCGACGACGACAGCAGGTAGGTCGCCACGAAGTACGAGGCCCGCGCGGGGTTGTTCGACGCCCCGACCATCGCGACGGTGTGGGAGTGGCGCATCAGTGCCTGCCGGTCGGTGGCGCTCGGCTGGGTCCAGGTCACGCCTTCACCGCCGCCGTGAGCGCCTGGTCGAGATCCCAGAGGATGTCCTCGACGTCCTCCAGCCCGACGCTGATGCGGACGAGGTCCGGCGGCACACCGGCCGCCTCGAGCTGGGCGTCGGTCAGCTGCTGGTGGGTGGTGCTACCCGGGTGGATGACCAGGGTGCGGGCGTCACCGATGTTGGCCAGGTGGCTGCACAGCTGGAGCGCCTCGATGAACCGGGTCCCGGCCTCGCGTCCACCCTGCACACCGAAGGCGAACACCGCGCCGGGGCCCTTCGGGGTGTACCGCTGCGCCCGGGCGTGGTGCGGGTGGTCGGGCAGGCCGGCCCAGTTCACCCAGCCGACACGGTCGTCGGCCGCGAGCCACCGGGCGACCTCGTGGGTGTTCGCGAGGTGGGCGTCCATCCGCTGCGGCAACGTCTCGACGCCCTGCAGGAGCAGGAACGCCGAGTGCGGCGAGAGGGCCGGCCCGACGTCGCGCAGTTGCTCGCTCCGCAGCTGGGTCAGGAAGCCGTACTCGCCGAAGTTCCCCCACCACTGCACCCCGCCGTACGACGGCACCGGCTCGGTCATCCGCGGGTGCTTGCCGTTCCCCCACGGGAAGGTGCCGCTCTCGACCACCACTCCCCCGAGCGTCGTGCCGTGGCCGCCGAGGAACTTCGTTGCACTGTGCACCACAATGTCGGCGCCGAACTCGATCGGCCGGCACAGCCACGGCGTGACCGTCGTGGCGTCGACCACCAGCGGGATGCCCGCGGCGTGCGCGACCTCGGCCAGACCCTCGAGGTCGGCGACCTCACCACTCGGGTTCGCCACGACCTCGGCGAACACGCACCGGGTGCGGTCGGTGATCGCCGCGGCGTAGTCGGCCGGGTCGGTGCCACGGACGAACACCGTGTCGACCCCGAACCGCCGCAGGGTGACGTCGAGCTGGGTGAGCGTGCCGCCGTAGAGACTGCCGGCGGCCACGATCTGGTCGCCGGCACCGGCGAGCGCCGCGAAGACGAGGAACTCCGCGGACAACCCGCTCGCCGTCGCCACCGCTCCGATGCCACCCTCGAGGCTCGCCATGCGTTCCTCGAGGGCCGCGACCGTCGGGTTGCCGATGCGGGTGTAGATGGAGCCGTACTTCTGCAGGGCGAAGAGGTTCGCGGCGTCGGTGGTGTCGTCGAAGACGAAGCTGCTGGTCTGGTAGATCGGCACCGCCCGGGCGCCGGTGGTCGGGTCCGGCGCTCCGCCGGCGTGCAACGCGCGGGTGCGGAAACCCCAACTGCGGTCGGTCACACCGCCGACGATACGGCGAGCGTCGACGACACCGGGGTGGCGTTGCTGAACAGGTCGAACACCGGGCAGTGCTCGTCGACCTGCTGCTGCAGCTTGGCGTACGTCTCCTCGGACTCGGGGCCGGTGATCGTGACCTTCACCCGCACGTCGGACAGGCCCGGACGGCCGCCACCCTCGAACCCGAACATGGTGCGGAAGTCGAAGTCGCCCTCGACGTCGACCTTGAGTGAGTCGACCTGGACGTTCTGCTTCGCGGCCCAGTACTTGTAGACCACGATCTGGCACGACGCGAGCCCCGCGAGTGCGTAGTCGACCGGCCCCGGCGCAGCGTCGTCCCCGCCGAAGCCCCCGGGCTCGTCCTGGGCGAAGGTGTGCTTGTTGACGCGCAGCGCGCTCGTCGGGCCGTCGGTGGCGGTGGCGTGTGCACGGAACACCACCGCGGCGTTCGAGGCGTCGGCGGTGACGGCCTCGCGCAGGGCGTCGACGACGGGGGCGAGATCGGTCTGCGGCACGGGAACTCCAGTCGGGTCGAGGAGGTGACCCCCCTTGTCTACCCGATCACCAGGGATCGCACCGTCGTCCGGGGGTTCCTCACAGCACGGAACCGCGCCGACCCCGCCCCTCACCGCCCCGTCACACACAGAGCGAGTGGTCACCTCCACCGTCGAGTGGTCGGGAATTGCTGACCATTCGAGGGGAGAGGTGACCACTCGCCGGGACGTGCGGTGTGGTGGGCGCGGGGACGGGCCGGGTGGGCCGGCCCGTCCGTCGGCTACGGGAAGGCGGGGACGCCGGGGGCGATCTCGACCTTCTGCGCCTCGACCCGCTCGTCGACGGGCGGCGCGACGTACGGGTCGGCCTTGGGCCGCTCGTGCCCACCGGGGAACGCGAGACGGAGGATGGTCCGCTGCACCGTGAGCCACTGCTTGCCGAACGGCCCGGTGTTGTAGGGCAGTCCGTAGCGCTCGCAGATGTCCTTCACGCGCGGCGCGATCTCCTGGTACCGCGAGCTCGGCATGTCCGGGTACAGGTGGTGCTCGACCTGGAACGACAGGTTGCCCGAGAGCAGGTGGAACGTCGAGGAGCCGTCGATGTTCGCCGCGCCCAAGAGCTGACGCAGGTACCAGCGGCCCTTGGTCTCGTTCTCGATCTCGGCCTCGGTGAACGTGTAGGCCTGGTCCGGGAAGTGGCCGCAGAAGATGATCGCGTTCGACCACACGTTGCGGACGATGTTCGCCACGGCGTTGGCGGCGAGCGTCTTGCGCCACTCGCTGCCCGAGAGCAGCGGGAACGCGATGTAGTCCTTCACGATCTGGCGGCGGGCCTTGACCCCGATGGCCTTGAGTTCGTCCCACGTCTGACGCTTGGGCTTGCGGCCCTTGCGGATGGCCTCGAAGTCGAGGTCGTGCAGGGCCACACCCCACTCGAACAGCGCCATCAGGATGAGGTTCGTGACCGGCTGCAGCAGGAACGCGGGCTCCCACTTCTGGCGCGGGTCGACGCGGAAGATCTCGTAGCCGACGTCGTGGTCCTTGCCGATGACGTTCGTGTACGTGTGGTGCACGTAGTTGTGCGAGTGCTTCCACGCGGCGGCGGGCGAGGCGGTGTCCCAGTCCCACGTCGAGGAGTGGATGGCCGGGTCGTTCATCCAGTCCCACTGGCCGTGCATGACGTTGTGGCCGATCTCCATGTTCTCGAGGATCTTGGCCAGGGAGAGCCCGGCCGTCCCGAGCACCCACGCGGGCTTGTACCGCGAGGCCATGAGCACGATCCGTGAGAGCACGACCAGCCGACGCTGGAACTCGATGATGCTGCGGATGTACTTGGCGTCGCGGTCACCGAGATCGGCGAAGATCTCGTCGTGGATCGCCTGGAACTCCCTGCCGATCGCCTCGATCTGCTCGTCGGTCAGACGGTCGATCGGGTTGGGCGTCTTGGGGATCTTGGTGGTCCCGGCGCTCAGCACCATGTCCGGTACTCCTCTCGGTGGTTCACGGGAATCACAGGTCGATCTCGACGTGGCCCTCGGGGCAGCTGACGCAGATGCGCACCATCTCGCCCTCCTGGCCGTACGTCTTGCCGGTCACGAGGTCGCGCAGGGTGCCCTCCGCGAGCCGTCCGACGCAGGTGTGGCAGATGCCCATGCGGCACCCGTGCTGCAGGACGAGGCCGGCGTTCTCCCCGGCCTCGAGGATCGGGGTCGACCCGTCGCACTCCACCTCGGTCTCGCTGACACGGAACCGCACCGTGCCGCCCTGGCCCGCCTCGACGTCGGCGCCCGCGCGGGGCTGGAACCGTTCGAGTTCGAACCGGTCGGCCAGGCCTTCGTCGGTCCAGTGCTGCTTGAACGTGTCGATCATCGACGGCGGACCGGACAGGTAGGTGGTGCGCTCGCGCCAGTCGGGCACCAGCTGCGCGAGGTCGTCGGGGGTGAGCCGACCCTTGTCGGAGCTGAACCAGGTGTGCAGCGTGTAGCCCTCGTGTTCCTGCTCGAGGGTGCGGAGGCGGTCGGCGAAGATGACGTCGTTCTCCGTGCGCACCCCGAAGACGTGGACGACGTCGTCCAGCCAGCCCTCGAGGTCGAGCTTGCGCAGCAGCGCGAACATCGGGGTGACGCCGCTGCCGGCACTGATCAGCAGGATCGGGCGCTGCGGCCGACGGTCGATCCCGAACTCGCCCTGGCTCTCGCCGAGGTAGAGCATCGCGCCGGGTTCGGCCTGCTCGAGCAGGTAGGTCGACATCAACCCGCCGTCGACCTTCTTCACCGTCACGGCGATGACGCCCTTCGGGTGCCCCGGGTCGGAGGTCAGGGTGAACGCCCGCCAGTGCCGGATGCCGTCGATCTCGACGCCGACGCGCAGGTACTGCCCCGGCTGGTGACCCGGCCAGGGCCGACTCGGCTTGATGACGATGGTGGCGGTGTCGTGGGTCTCGTGCCGGATCTCGGTGATGACGCCGCGCAGTTCGCGGGTGCTCCACAACGGGTTGACCAGCTCGAGGTAGGCATCGGGCATCAGGGGGGTCGTCAGCGCCCGCGCCGCGGCGAGGACCCGCCGCACCGTCCCCGGGATCTCGGGGGTAGCTCCGCTCTCGACCACGACTAAACGATACCGACGGTAACGGACACCGCAAGAGGGCGCGCGGCGCCGGTCACAGGTGGACCCCGGGCAGCAGGCGGGCGAGCAGGACCGCCCCGCGGCTCAGCGCCTCGGGCGCCTTGGCGCCGATGCGGACGTCCTCGCCGCCCGCCGCGGCGGAGTCGGGGAACGCCAGGTACGCCGTGTGCATGACGGCCTCCGTGAGGTTGGGGGTGAGGGCGTTCGCGACCGCGCCGAGGGTGCCGAGCTTGGTCCCCCACTGCTTCGGGTGGTGCTCGAGTGCGTGGACCAGGACGTCCGCGGCCTCGTCGGGGGTCATGGTCGGGAAGCGGTCGTACATCGTCGTCGGCGCGATCATCGGTGTGCGGACCAGCGGCATGTGGACCACGCTGAAGGTGACACCGTCACCGATGGTCTCGGTGCTGACCACGCGGCTGAAGGCGTCGAGCGCGGCCTTGCTCGCGACATAAGCCGAGAACCGCGGGACGTTGGTCTGGACGCCGATGGAGCTGACGTTGACGATCCGGCCGAACCGCCGCCGCTGCATGCTCGGCAGCACCGCGAGGATCAGCCGCACCGGCGCGAAGTAGTTCAACGCCATCGTGCGCTCGTAGTCGTGGAAGCGGTCGTAGGACAGCGCCACCGAACGCCGGATCGAGCGGCCGGCGTTGTTGACCAGCATGTCGACGCCGCCGTGCTCGGCGAGCATCCGCTTGACGACGTCGTCGACCGAGTCCTGCTCGGTGAGGTCGACCGAGTAGACGTACGCCTCGCCGCCCGCCGCGACGATCTCGTCGCGGACCTCCTCCAACTCGGCGGTCCGGCGGGCGAGCAGCAGGGGCACGCCGCCCTTCTCGGCGACCTTGAGCGCCGTGGCCCGGCCGATGCCCGAGGACGCCCCGGTGATGGCCACGACCCGGCCGTCGAGCTCACCCCGCGGCCCGTGGCGGCGGAACCGGTTCGGGTCGAGGTGGGACGCCCAGTAGTTCCACAACCGCCCGGCGTACGCGTCGAGTTCCGGCGGCGGTGGCACACCCGCGGCGTCGAGCTCGGCGCGCGTCACCTCCGACGCGAAGGTCGGGGTGAACACCATGTGCGGGACGACCTCGCTCGGCACGCCCAACCGTTGCATCGTGAGGTCGTAGCCGAGCGTGACGCCCGGGACCGCCCCGGCGACCTTCGCCACGAGCTTCGCCACGGGCCACACGGTCGTGCCGGGCAGGGTCGCCGTGACGGTCGGCGCGCCCGCCTGGGTCGCGAACGCGTTGTAGACCGAGGCGAACGACTGCGGGTGCGGGTGGACGAGGTGGAACGCCCGACCGTCGAGCGCGGGCCGGTGCATGAGCGCGTTCATGGCGTCGACCACGTAGTCGACCGGCACGACGTTGGAGTCGCCCAACCCCGGCAGGACGATCGGGGTGCGCATCCGGTGCGGCACCCGCGCCAGCGCGTCGATGGTCGGGAAGAAGTAGTAGGGCCCGTCGACCTTGTCCATCTCGCCGGTGCGGGAGTCGCCGAGCACGATCGCCGGGCGGTACACCCGCCACGGGACCGCCGCGCCACGGACGATCTTCTCCGACTCGAACTTGGTGCGGTGGTACGGCGAGGGCAGCGGCTGCCCCTTGTCGAAGTCCTTCTCGGCGAAGGTCCCGCGCGCCTCCCCCGCCACCGCCACCGACGACACGTGGTGCAGGGTCCCGACCTCCAGGTCCTCGGCGAGCTCGACGACCCGGCGGGTGCCCTCGACGTTGATCTGCTCGTTGCGCTCGTCGCTCGCCGTCATGTCGTAGAGCGCGGCCAGGTGCACGAGGTGGTCGACCTTCTTCCGCAGCGAGCGGCGCGTGGTCTTCGAGATCCCGAGGTCCGGTTCGGCGAGGTCACCGGTGACGACGTGCACCCGGTCGCGCCGCGACGCCGACAGGTCGGCGAGCGAGGTCTCCAGCCGGCCGACCGAGCCCGACCGGACGAGCGCGTGGACCTGCGCGTCGGGGTCGTCGAGCAGCTTCACCAGCAGGTGCCGGCCGATGAGGCCGGTGCTGCCGGTCAGCAGGTACGTCGTCACAGGGCGTCTCCACGGTGAGGCGGGCGCGACAGTCTTACCCGGAACCGCGAGTGTCGCACCCCGGCCCGCCGACCGGCCAGCCTCAGCCGGCGTGCTGACGGTGCTGACGCCAGAACGCCCGTTTCGCGATCAGCTCCGCGACCTGGGGCGGCACCATCGGCTCCCAGCCGTCCTCGCCCTCGCGGATCTTGCGCAGGACCTCGCGCGACAGGATCGGCAGGAACTCCGGGTGGTGGTTGTCGAGCGCGACGAAGCTGCCCCGTCCGACCAGGTAGTCGTAGAGCGGCTGCAGCTCCGGCTCGACGCGCAGGGTGTCGACGGTGACGGTCTCGCCGTCGCGCAGCATCGGGTAGCAGTACAGCTTGAGATCGTTCTTGAACATCCGGCCGAAGCTCTCGAGGATGCCGCCGGGCAGGGCGGTGTAGTTGGACTCGTCGAACAGGTCAACCAGGCTCGGCAGCCCCATGGTCAGGCCGATCGGCCCGTCGGTGCGCCACTGGAGGTACGCGGCCAGGCGGTGGAAGGCGGCGAAGTCGGAGATCAGCGTGGTCATGCCGCAGGCGGCCAGCAGGTCGGCCCGGGCGAGGAAGTCGCGGCGGTCGACGTCCGCCCCGCCGTCGAGCAGGTTCGCCGTGGTCAGCTCGCAGAGGCGCAGGATCTCGCGACCCTCGACCGTCGGCAGCCGGCTGAACTTCTCGCACGCGGCGTCGAGCATGTCGATGTTGACGACCGTCGGCGGTCGGAAGCTGCCGCGCTCGACCAGCACCGCCTTCTTGCGCAGCACCTCGCTGGGCTGCAGCACCTCGCGGTCGGGTCCGAACATCGCCGCGCCGGAGAGTCCGAGTTGGACGAGTTTGAGCGCCATGAGCCGGTTGTCGACCGCACGGAACTCGATGCCGCGGAACTCGATGAGGTCGATCTCGATGCGTCCGGTGGTGAGCCGGTCGAGCAGGTGCTCGATGAGGACGTCGGGCTCGTGGTGCTCGAAGAAGGCCCCGTGCAGCAGGTTGATGCCGACGATGCCCAGCGCCTCCTGCTGCAACGAGGCCTCGTTGTCGAGCATGCGCACGTGCACGATGACCTGGCTCGGCTCGTCACGCGGGCGGCTCTGGAACTTCACGCCCATCCAGCCGTGGCACTCGTTGCCGCCACGGAAACTCCGGGCGACCACGGTGTCGGCGAAGGCGAAGAACGCGTTGTTGTCGCCGCGGTCCTCGGACAGCCGGTCGATGTTGAGCTGGAACTCGTGGTCGAGCATGGCCTGCAGCCGCTGCATCGACACGTAGCGGCCGGAGTGGCCGTAGACGGCGTCGCTGACCGCCATGTCGTACGCCGAGATGGTCTTGGCCACCGTGCCGGCCGCGCCGCCCGCCCGGAAGAACCACCGGGCGACCTCCTGGCCCGCCCCGATCTCGGCGATCGTCCCGTACCAGCGGGGGTCGAGGTTGATCCGCAGGGCCTTCTGGTGGGTGTCGCCGACGATCTCCATGCGCGCTCCCGGGCGGTGTCGGACGGCTGGGCCGCGGGGGACGTTAGCGGTTCCGGCCGGACACCGGCACCCGGTCGTAGCCTCGGGTCCGTGGACGACGCCGACACCGTGACCGTCACCGACGACCCGGACCGCGGGCACTACGTGCTCCGCGTGGACGGCCACCCCGCGGGCACCCTCGTGTACCGCCCCGCTCCGGGTGCGTCACCGGCGCGGGTGTTCGTGCACACCGGGATCGACCCGGCCTTCGAGGGACGCGGGCTGGGCTCCCGGTTGATCGCCGCCGCCCTGGACGACGCCCGCACCCGGGGGTTCCGGGTCCTGCCCCAGTGCCCGTTCGTCCGGGCCTACCTCGGCCGTCACCCCGAGGACCTCGACGTCGTCGGGGCGGCCGACCGGGCCGCGTACGGCCTGCCCCCCGCGTGACCCCGACGGCCGGGTGTTGCCCGGGGTGCTCCGGCCCGCTCTAGTCTCGTCCCATGGGTGACGACGTCGCGGCGACGCAGTTCAGCCGTCAGGACCGGCAGCGCTACCGGGCCAAGGTCCGCCGGTGCCTCGACGTGTTCGCCCGGATGTTGCAGGAGGCACGGTTCGACAACGAGCGGCCCCTGACCGGCCTGGAGATCGAGTTCAACCTGGTCGACAAGGACCAGGACCCGGTCATGCGCAACACCGAGGTCCTCGAGGAGATCGCCAACGAGGACTTCCAGACCGAGCTCGCCCAGTTCAACATCGAGATCAACGTCAAGCCCCGGCCCCTCAGCGGTGACCACCCGGTCCAACTCGAGGAGCAGCTACGGGCGAGCCTCAACGACGCCGAGAAGCGGTCGGAGGCGATCGGCGCCCACATCGTGATGATCGGCATCCTGCCGACGCTCACCAACGAACAGTTGCACTCGGAAACACTCAGCGCGAACCCGCGGTACAAGCTGCTCAACGAGCAGATCTTCGCCGCGCGCGGTGAGGACCTGCACATCAGCATCGACGGTCCGGAGCGGCTGTCCACGTACGCCGACACCATCGCCCCCGAAGCCGCCTGCACCAGCGTGCAGTTCCACCTGCAGGTGAGCCCGCAGCAGTACGCGGCCAACTGGAACGCCGCCCAGTGCATCGCCGGCGTGCAGCTGGCGGTCGGCGCCAACTCACCGTTCCTGTTCGGCAAGGAGCTGTGGCGCGAGACCCGGATCGCGCTGTTCGAGCAGGCCACCGACACCCGTCCGGAGGAGCTGCGCGAACAGGGCGTGCGCCCGCGGGTGTGGTTCGGCGAACGCTGGATCACCTCGATCTTCGACCAGTTCGAGGAGAACGTGCGGTACTTCCCGGCGCTGCTGCCGGTCGTCGAGGAGGAGGACCCGGTCGAGGTCCTCGACCGCGGCGACACGCCTCGCCTGCAGGAGCTGCGCCTGCACAACGGCACGATCTACCGCTGGAACCGCCCGATCTACGACGTCTACCGCGGCAAGCCCCACCTGCGGGTCGAGAACCGGGTGTTGCCGGCCGGGCCCACGGTGGTCGACATCCTCGCCAACAGCGCGCTCTACTACGGCCTGCTGCGGATGCTGGTCGAGGAGGAACGCCCGATCTGGTCACGGATGTCGTTCGCGACCGCGAGCGACAACTTCTACGAGGGCGCGCGCCGCGGCATCGACGCCCAGCTGTACTGGCCGGGCCTCGGCGAGGTGCCCGCCACCGAACTGGTCCTGCGTCGGCTGTTGCCCATCGCCCACGAGGGCCTCGCCCGCTACGGCGTCGACTCCGCGGTCTCCGACCGCCTGCTCGGCATCATCGAGCAACGCTGCATCCAGCACGTCAACGGCGCCGAGTGGCAGGTCCGCACCTTCCGCCAGATCGACGCCGAGAGCAACCTCGACCGCCGCGAGGTGCTACGCGAGATGGTGCGCCGCTACAGCGACAACATGCACACCAACGAGCCCGTGCACACCTGGGAGCTCTGACCACGAACGACCGAATTCTGTGTACTCCTGCAGCCTGAGGCTGCAGGAGTACACAGAATTTGCGGGTTTCAGCCCAGGCGGGCGCGCTCGTCGGCAGCCCAGGCGGCGAGCAGGCCGCGGTAGTGCGCGACGAAGTGGTCGTGTTCGTGTGCAGGGAACGTGCCCTTCACGGTGTCGACCAGCAGGTCGTCGAACTCCCCCGACTCCACCCACTCGAGCACCACGGCGTCGAGGTTGCCCAGCCGCGACGCGCAGAAGTTGCGGTAGCGGTCGACCTCGAAGTAGTCGTCCGCGAGCTGCCGGTACTCCCCGAGCTTCTCCTGGTACGACAGGTCGTCGCGGTCGGCCACGTCGAAGTAGCGGCGGGTGTCGAGGTCCAGGCGGGGACGACGGCCGGTGGCGGTGGTGAACACCGACCACTTGACCAACGCCTTCATCGCCCACGGGAAGTAGTAGTGCAGCGAGGTCAGCGCGACGTCGGGGCAGGCGTTGGCGTAGTCGATCGGCGCGACCTCGGAGCCCTTCACCAAGGTCTCGCAGGAGTTGAACTCCCACCGGAAGAAGGCGTTGACCAGCCGACCGATGGTGACGACCTCGTCGCCGACCTCGGGCGTGAGGAAGTCGTGGCTGACCGAGTACCGGGCGTGCATCGGCTGGTCGGGATCGAAGTTCATCACCATGGTCTCGGCCCCGATCGACAGCGACCGGGCGAACACGTCGAAGCCGTCGACCGCCTTCTGCAGGTGCATGAGCCGCTGGCCGGAA
The DNA here is from genome assembly GCF_054456675.1 of Jatrophihabitans sp. YIM 134969. NCBI lineage: Bacteria > Bacillati > Actinomycetota > Actinomycetes > Jatrophihabitantales > Jatrophihabitantaceae > Jatrophihabitans > Jatrophihabitans sp. YIM 134969. The sequence continues at coordinate 86,188 of NZ_JBTJEQ010000014.1, read as the reverse complement.
CTGTCGTACGCGGCGTGCAGTTCCTCGCGGTTGCGGATGTGGGAGACCCCCACCCACGCGCCGCCGTCGTAGGGCTTCATGAACATGGGGTAGCCGAGCCGCTCGGCGACCTGGTCGAGGTCGAACGAGCGGTTGTACTGCGCGGCGGTGTAGGCGTACTTGGCGTGGTCGGGCGGGTTCTTGTACGGCACCAGGACGGTCTCGGGGACCTTGAGCCCGAGCCGCATCATGGCGCAGTAGGCCGCGTGCTTCTCCATGCTCTGGAAGGTGAACGGGCTGTTGAACAGGTACACGTCGTCCATCAGCGCGACCTTCTTCAGCCACTCGCGCGGGTGGTAGTACCAGTAGGCCAGGCGGTCGATGACCAGGTCGTACCGGGGCTCGTAGCGCAGGTCGAACGGCTCGATCGTCACCCGTTCGACGTCGTAGGTGTGGCTGCCGCCGTCGCCGGACGCGACCGGCCCCATGCGCCGCACGATCGACTCGAAGGCCGCCGGCCAGTCGGTCTCGGTGCCGAGCAGCAGCCCGACCAGGTGGGTGGTGTCGGTCATCGGATCCCTTCCCGAACTCAGCAGAACCGCGGCAGGTGGTGAGCGAGTTGACGTTGCCACGAACTCCAGTCGTGGGGGACGTCGTACCCCCAGACGTCGAGTTCGTGACGGATCCCCTTCGACGTCAGCAACGCGGCGAACGCCCGGGTGTTCGGCAGCGCGGCGGTCGGGGACACCTCGAACGCGCCCTGCCCGACGACCAGCAGCAGCGACAGCTGCTGCCGCAGCCAGTCGAGGTGGTCACCGGACATCCCGGCGACGTAGTCGAAGGGGTTGTTGAAGTACAGGGCGTCCCCGCGTTCGCCCCAGCCGTGCCAGGTCGACGGGTCGTAGTTGCCCGAGAGGCACAGCGCAAGCGGGAACCGGTCCGCGCGCTTGAGCGCGAAGTTCGCGGCGTGGAACGCACCCATGCTGCACCCGACGGTGACGAACTCGGCGGCGCCACCGGAACCACCCGACGCCCACGGCACGACGTGGTCGAGGATCCACGACTCGTACGCCCCGTGCCGGCGCGCGCGTTCCTCGAGCGGGACGTCGCGATCGGACCACGTCCAGGCGTCGAACGAGTCGACGCAGTAGAGCTTGACGCGGCCCGCGTCGACGAGGTCCGCGACCGCGTCGACCAGACCGTGCACCTCGGGATCCCACGCGCGCCCGGCCTCGGCCGGGAACACGATCACCGGACGGCCGAAGTGACCGTAGGCGATGACGGTCCCGCGGGCGTCGTCCGAACCCAGTTCGACCTGCTCACGCCGCATCCGTTGCCTCCTGCTTCTGCCAGCTCACCGGCGGGTGGTCGACTGCACCAGTCGCGTCAGGTGGGGATCGAGCGCGTCCCGCCACGCCGTGAAGTTGTGCATGTCGCGCACCTCGGCGAAGCGGACGTCGTAGTCCAACCGCGCCAACGCCGCGGCCATCGACCGGTTGTTCGCGAGGTTCTCCTCGATCGTGCCGCACGTCATCGCCACCGGAACCGGGGCCGGGTCGGCGACGGCCTGCTCGATCTCGGCGACGAACCGGGTGACCGGCCCGTAGCGCGAGAACCGGCTCTCCTGCGGGTCGAGTGCACGGGTGAAGTAGCTGCCGGACTGCAGGAACAGGGCGTCGAAGGTCCCCGGCGCGAGCCGGTGGGCGTGGACCATGGCGAGCGCGCCGAGCGACGCCCCCACCCCGATCCGGCGCGAGGTCGGCACCCGTTCGGCGAGCGCCGGGACCACCTCGCCGGTCAACGCCCGCGCGTACGCCGGGTTGACCGCGTACCAGCGGTTGCGGTCGCCGGGGGCGAGCAGGGCGACGCGGAACGGCGGGGTGTCGCCGCCCGCGGTCGCGGCCCGGGCCCAGTCCAGGAACCGCCCGAGCGCGTCGAACTCCGGGCCGTCGTGCACGACCACCAGGGGCGCCACGGTGCCGTCGGCGAGTCCCGCCGGACTCCACAGCGTTCCCCGCACCGTGGTGCCGAGGGCCGTGCTCCGCACGGCGAGGTCGGTCGTCGTCCCGTCCGGGACATCCGCGTCGAGCCAGCGCGGCGCCGTGTACCCGGGGAACTCGACGACCGACTTCTCGCCGAACGCACCGGGCGCGCGGCGCGGGTTGGCCGGGTCGGGGACGGTGTGCCGGTCACCGTCCGGCTCCTCGAGTTCGAACAGGTACTCCATACGGTCGACCTCGGGCCGCTCGCACCGCAGCGTCCACGTCCCGCGCCGGTGCGCGAAGTCGAGCAGGTCACCGGGGATGCGGACGTCCTGGGCGAGCCGCACGCCGCGCAGCCGCCGGTGCGGGTCGGCGAGGTGGAAGGTCGCCGCGGTGGCGTCCACCTGCGGGCCGCCGTCGGTCCGGGGAGCCATCGCCCGAGAGCCTAACGATGCCCGGCGCGAATTCTGCACGCGGCATACGGGCGTTTCGCCCCGGTTCGTGCGGGGCGCGACCTCCGACGGATGTGAGGAACACTGCTCCACAAGGTCCCGTCGGGCGATATCCTCTCACCCGGTTGTGCGGGGTGTCGGACCAGAGCACCCACCGCACGGGAGCGGAGATCGATGGCCGGCGGCCTGCCAGGAACGGTGCCCCGTTCCCGCCTGAGCGTGCCACGGGTGCGCGGGCTCGGCCGACCGCGCCTGGACGCCATGCTCGACCACGGCCGCCCCACCGGGCTGGTCCTGGTCGGCGGGCCACCCGGCATCGGCAAGACCTCCACGGTCGCCCAGTGGTCGACCGGCCTCGACGTCCCCGTCGCCTGGTACCGCGCCGTGGCGGCCGACCCCGCCGCCGCACCGGTCCCGACCTCGACCGTGCTCGACCACCTCGCGGCCGCGCTCGACGTCGCGCTCGGCACCGGTCCCGGGTCCGCGGGCGGCCGCACGACCGTCGACCAACTGGTGCTGCGGCTCGAGCACGCGCCCGGTCACCCGGTCGTGGTCGTCGACGACGTCCACCTGCTCGGGCCGGCCGACCACAGCCGCCTCGAGGAGTTCGCGCTCGACGCCATCGACCAGGTCTGCCTCGTCCTGGTCGGCCGGGACCTCCCCGGGTGGAACCTCGCCCGGGGCGAACTCGTGGACCAGGTCCAACTCGACCACCAGGACCTGCGGTTCCGGCCGTGGGAGGTCGAGACCTTGTTCCGCGAGCGCTACGCCATCCCGCTCGGCTCGGCCGACGCCGTGGAGCTGACGCGCCGCACCGGGGGCTGGGCCGCCGGGTTGTCACTGTTGCACGGTGCACTGCGCCGGCTCGGCCCCGGCGCCATCGCCCCCGCGCTCTCCTCGCTCACCGAACGCGCCCGGTACGCCTCGGCCTACCTCGAGGACCAGGTGTACGTCGGCGTCAGCGCCGCCGATCGCGAGTTCCTCCGCCGGACCGCGGCGTTCGACGTCCTGACCGTTGCACGATGCAACGCCCTGCTCGAGGTCGACGACTCGGCGACGACCCTGCGCCGCCTCCGCGAGGTGCCACTCCTGCTCGAGGTCGACGAGTCGGGCGAGAACTTCCGCGTCCACCCGGCGATCCGGCGCCACGTCGCCACCGAACTCGCCGACCGCCTCGGCCCCGACGCCATGCGCGCCTGGCACCGCCGCGCCGCCGACACCCTGGCCGGCGAGGAGGTCTCCCTGGAGCACCTCGTCGCCCGCTGCCGCGCCCAGGACTGGGACGGCGTGCGCGCCCTGCTCGACCTCCACGGTCCCGCACTGACCACGACCCAGACCGACGCCTGGGTGCGACTGCTGCCGGACCACGTCATCGACGCCGACCCGTGGGCGGGCCTCGCGCGGGCCGTCGCCCTGCTCGAGGACGGCCGGTTCCTGCCCGCGGTCCAGGCCGCCCGCAGCGCGCGGGTGAAGTTCTCCGACGCCCGGGGCCGGCGGGCGTGCGACCACGTCGTGCGCCGGGCGAGCGTGTGGACGTCCGCCGACACCACGTCACCGACGCGGTGGGAGGACGTGCTCCGGGCGTCGACCGTGCGTGACCCGGCCAGCGCCGCCCAGCGGGCGCACTCGCTCGACAGCCCGATGCGCCTGGTGTGCGAGGGCGTCGCCCTCATCCTCGCCGGCAACCACGAGCGCGCGGCGGTGGTGCTGCGCCGCTGCGCGCAGGACCCGGCCGCCGACGTCGTCGCCCAACTGTCGGCCCGGTTGCTGCTCGCCGCCGTCGCGGCGCTCGGTGACCGTGCCGGGGTCCCCGTCCCCGATCTCGACAGCGCCCACACCGAGGCCGAACTGCACGGGTTGTCGTGGCTCGCCCGCATGGCCCGCGGGGTCGCGGTCGCCCGCGGCGGCCAGCGGCACGACCTCGACATCGCCGCCGCCCTGGTCGAGGAGTGCGACGCGATGGGCGACAAGTGGGGTGCGGCCCTCATCGCCCTCGGCTCGGCCCTGGCCGAGCTCCGCGCCGGCGAGTGCGACATCGCCGCGATCGAGTCGCTGGTCGAGCGGTTCCGCGCGCTGGACGCCGGCGTGCTCGAGGCGTGGACCCGCGCGCTCTACGCCGTCACCGCGGTGCACGAGGGACTGCCGGACGCCTTCCGCGACGCCCGCCTGGCCGAGGCCCTCGCCAAGGCCAACTCGGTGCCCGGCGCCCTGTCGCTCGCCTACGCGGCGCTCGGGGCGTCCGAGGTCAGCGACCGGGCCGAGTACACCCGCCTCGCCGAGGCCACCGGCCGCGCCGCGGGCCTCGGCGCCAAGCCCTGGACCTGGTTGAAGTCGGCGCGCGCCCACGGTCGCCCGGCGACGTCGGCCACCGCCCCCGTGGTCTCGGCGCCGGCGGCCGCGTCGCTGTCGGCCACCGACACGCTGCCGGTGGCGGCGTCGGTCGCGCCGCCCGCCGCGACCGCCCCGGTCAGCGACCTCACCACGCTGTCGGTGCTGCCGCCTGCCGACCCCACCCCGGCGGCGACGCTCGACGGACCCGATCTCCCCGTCGCGCGGGTCCACTGCTTCGGCGGCTTCACGTTGGAACTCGACGGCTCCCCGGTCGACCTCGGTGGGGTGCGCCCACGGGCCCGGTCGGTGCTGCGGTTGCTGTGCCTGCACGCCGGGCGTCCTGTGCACCGCGAGTTGCTGGCCGAGCTGTTCTGGCCCGACCTCACGGTGCGGTCCGCGCTGCACAACCTGCACGTGACGGTGTCCAGCCTGCGGGGGGCACTGGAACCCGACGTCGCCCCGCGCGCCTCCCGGCTGCTGGTACGCGACGGCCAGGCCTACACGCTCGTCCTGGCCCCCACGGCCACCTCCGACCTGCGCGAGTTCGACCTGGCCCTGCGCGCCGCGACCGCCGCGCGCCACCGCGACGACGTCGAGGGGCACCTGGAAGCGTTGCAGAGGGCAACGGATCTGTACGTCGGTGAGGTCTTGCCCGAGGACGGCCCGGCCGAGTGGGTCGTGCAGGTCCGCGAGGAGTACCGGATGCGGGCGGCCGAAGCGGCGTACGCCCTCGCCACCGGCCGACTCGAACGGGGCGACCCGGCGGCAGCTGCCCGGTCGGCCTCGCAGGCCGTGCGGGTCGACCGCTGGCACGACGGCGCGTGGCGCGTGCTGATCGAGGCCCTCGAGCGCACCGGCGACCGCGCCGCCGCCGGCCGGGCGAAGTCGTCCTACGCGGACGTCCTCGCCGGGCTCGGGGTCTGACCCTCGCTCAGATCAGGCCTTCGCGCACCGCGTAGGCCACGGCGTGCGAGCGGTTGCGCAGCTGCAGGCGCGTCGTCACACCGTGCAGCACGTTCTTGACCGTCCGCTCCGAGTAGCACAGTCGGTGCGCGATCTGGGCGGTGTCGTAGCCGTCGGCCACCAGGCGGAGCACGTCGACCTCACGCTGGGCGAGGCGTGAGCGCACCGAACTGCGCTGCTCGGTGCCGACGCCACCGGGAACCGGCGCACCGACGTAGCTGACCTGCCCGAACTGACCGAGCTGGCCGAGCAGCCGTCCGAGCAGGTCCGAGGGGACCGAACCCTCGCCCGCGGCGGCCTGGAGCACCACCCGCACGATGCGGTCCGACGTCGCCTCGGCGCGGCGGACGAGCCCGACCACGCCGGCCTCGGCGGCGGCGAGCACGTCGCGGTCGGACAGCACGGCGGCGACCAGGACGATGCGCCGGGTGCCCTGGTGGCGCACGGCGGCGAGCAGCCGCAACGTCGAGGCGTCCACCGCGTGGGTCACGACGACGGCGACGGACGCGATCTCCTCGTGGCCCGCGACCGGGTCGGCGGGGACCACCCGGATCTCCGGACGCGGCCGCAGGGCGGTGACGACCCCCATCTCGGAGAGGGGATCGGTGGCACGGACGGTGACGGTGACGCGCGGCATGCTGACTCCTCGAAACGTTGTTCCTGGTGACCGGACACCCCACCGGGTCCGGTAGCTGGAGGACAGCTTCCTGGGAAGGACCGAACAGGCAATCAACGCCGACTCAACGGGCACGGTCGCGGACTCAACGGGCACGCACCAACGACCCGTCCCGGCCGTTGAGAGCAGGGGAATTGCCACATCTACAGGGCTTTCGTCCGTGTTGTGCGGTGGAGAGTCCTTCCGGACCGACCCTCACCGGTTCTGCCCACCGCGTGACCGGACCGGTGTCTGGACACGGCCGGGCGTCCGCGGGTACCACGGGTCCATGACGCTGCCACCGACACCGGAGCCGTACCCGACCCCCGGCCCGGACCCGATCCCCGGACCCGGGCCGTCGCCCGCCCCCTCGCCCGTGCCGTCGCCCGAACCGGGACCTCCCCCGGTGCCCGGACCGTTGCCGACCTGAGGTATTCCTAGTTTCCCGGTCGACTTGCTAGGGTTCACCGGTGACCGTCACCGACGACCTCCTCGCCAACAACGCGCGCTACGCCGAGTCCTTCACCGGGCCGCTCCCCCTCCCGCCGTCGAGACACGTCGCGGTGCTGGCGTGCATGGACGCGCGCCTCGACGTGTACCGCCTGCTCGGCCTCGACGCGGGCGAGGCGCACGTCATCCGCAACGCCGGCGGCGTGGTGACCGAGGACGAGATCCGGTCCCTCGCGATCAGCCAGCGCCTGCTCGGCACGCAGGAGATCGTCCTGATCCACCACACCGACTGCGGCATGCTCACCTTCACCGACGACGAGTTCAAGCGCTCCATCCAGGACGAGGTCGGCATCAAGCCCGACTGGGCCGCCGAGGCCTTCCCGGACCTGGACGAGGACGTGCGGCAGTCGATCGCGCGCATCCACGCCAGCCCGTTCATCCCGCACAAGACCTCCGTGCGGGGGTTCGTCTTCGACGTCGCCACCGGTCGACTCGCCGAGGTCACCGCCTGAGACGGTCACCGCCTGCGACACGGGTCGGCGGGCGACGCGTGATCCCGCCGACACCCCGGACCCGATCCGGGGTACACCCTCGTACGGTTACTAGGACGTCCTAGTACATCGAGCGAGGAGGCTCCCGTGCCGACGACCAAGGACCTGCACGTCCCGGTGAACCCGGTCCGCTTCGTCACCGCGGCGAGCCTGTTCGACGGCCACGACGCCGCGATCAACATCATGCGGCGGATGCTGCAGAGCCAGGGCGCCGAGGTGGTCCACCTGGGCCACGACCGCAGCGTCGAGTCGGTGGTGCGCGCCGCGATCGAGGAGGACGCCCAGGGCGTCGCCGTGTCGTCGTACCAGGGCGGCCACGTCGAGTACTTCAGCTACCTGGTCGAGCAGCTGCGCGCCCGCGGCGCGGGCCACGTGCAGGTGTTCGGCGGTGGCGGCGGTGTCATCGTCGCCGACGAGATCGCGTTGCTGCGCGAGCGGGGCGTCACGATCTTCTCCCCGGAGGACGGCCAGCGCCTCGGCCTGCCCGGGATGATCAACCAGCTCGTCCGGACCGCCGACGTCGACCTTGCGGCCGAGTCCCCCGACCTCGACGCGGTGCTCTCCGGCGACACCGCGGCCCTCGCCCGAGCGCTCACCGTGCTCGAGCAGGGTCGCGACGCCGAGCTCGCCGCCGCGGTGCGCGAGGTGGCCGGGCGGCGGCACGTGCCGGTGCTCGGCCTCACGGGCACCGGCGGCTCGGGCAAGTCGTCCCTGTCCGACGAACTGCTGCGACGGTTCCGACTCGACCACGAGGACAAGCTGCGGATCGCCCACCTCGCGGTCGACCCCACCCGGCGCCGCGGCGGCGGCGCGCTGCTGGGCGACCGGATCCGGATGAACGCCCTGGAGAGCTCGCCGGGCGGCAACCACACCTTCTTCCGCTCGCTCGCCACCCGCACCGCGGGCTCGGCCGTGCCGGAACACCTCGGTGACCTCGTCGACGCCGTCAAGGCCGCGGGTTTCGACCTCGTCGTGGTCGAGACGCCGGGCATCGGCCAGGGCGACACCAGCATCCTGCCGTTCTCCGACGTCTCCCTGTACGTCATGACACCCGAGTACGGCGCGGCCTCGCAGCTGGAGAAGATCGACATGCTCGACTTCGCCGACGCCGTGGCGGTCAACAAGTTCGAGCGACGTGGTGCCGACGACGCCCGCCGTGACGTCGCCCGGCAGATGGTCCGCAACCGTGAGGTCTTCGGCGTTCCTTGGGAGGACATGCCGGTCTTCGGCACCAGCGCCGCCCGCTTCGACGACGACGGTGTCACCGCGCTGTACGGGTACCTGCTGGGCGAGCTCACCGCGAAGGGTCTGCCAGTCGGTGCCGGGCGGCTCCCGCGGGTGACCGGCAAGGTGTCGACCGCCCTGCACGGTGTGCTGCCGGGCAACCGCGCGCGGTACCTCGCCGAGATCGCCGAGACCGTCCGCGCCCACCACGCCGAGACCGACGACCAGGCCGCGGTGGCGCGCCGCCGCCAGCACCTCGCGACCACCGCAGGTCTGCTGCCGGAAGGTTCGCCCGCCGGCGAGGCCGTCGCATCGTTGCAGCAAGCAACGGAAACCGCGTTGCACGCCGACGTCCGCGAGCAGTTGACGGCGTGGCCCACAGTGGTCGAGAAGTACGCCGGCGACTCCTTCACCTACTCGGTCCGCGGCCAGGAGTTCCGCACCGAGCTGACCCGGGAAACCCTGTCCGGAACACGGGTTCCGCGCGTCGCCCTCCCCCGCACCACGGACCACGGGGATCTCGTGCGGTTCCTGCGCGAGGAGAACCTCCCGGGCTACTACCCGTTCACCGCCGGGGTGTTCCCGTTCAAGCGGGAGGGCGAGGCGCCTGCGCGCATGTTCGCGGGCGAGGGTGACGCCTTCCGCACCAACCGCCGGTTCAAGCTGCTCTCGAGCGGCAGCGAGGCGACCCGCCTGTCGACCGCGTTCGACTCGGTCACGCTGTACGGCCGCGACCCTGACCCGCGCCCCGACATCTACGGCAAGGTCGGCACGTCCGGCGTCTCGATCGCCACCCTCGAGGACATGAAGGTCCTGTACGACGGCTTCGACCTGACCTCGCCGACCACGTCGGTGTCGATGACCATCAACGGGCCCGCGCCGGCGATCCTCGCCATGTTCCTCAACACGGCGATCGACCAACGCCTCGAGGCCTTCCGCGAGGAGGAGGGCCGCGAACCCGACGCCGCCGAGGCCGAGGGGATCCGGGCCTGGGTGCTGTCGCACGTGCGCGGCACGGTGCAGGCCGACATCCTCAAGGAGGACCAGGGTCAGAACACCTGCATCTTCTCGACCGAGTTCGCCTTGCGGTGCATGGGTGACATGCAGCAGTGGTTCATCGACCACCAGGTACGCAACTTCTACTCCGTGTCGATCTCCGGCTACCACATCGCCGAGGCCGGGGCGAACCCCATCAGCCAGTTGGCGTTCACGCTGTCCAACGGGTTCACCTACGTCGAGTCCTACCTCGCGCGTGGCATGGCCATCGACGACTTCGCGCCGAACCTGTCGTTCTTCTTCTCCAACGGGCTCGACGCCGAGTACTCGGTCATCGGCCGGGTCGCCCGGCGGATCTGGGCCGTCGCCATGAAGGAGAAGTACGGCGCGAGCGAACGCAGCCAGAAGCTCAAGTACCACGTGCAGACCTCCGGCCGGTCGCTGCACGCCCAGGAGATGGACTTCAACGACATCCGCACCACCCTGCAGGCGCTCTGTGCGATCTACGACAACTGCAACAGCCTGCACACCAACGCCTACGACGAAGCGGTCACCACACCGAGCGAGCACTCGGTGCGGCGCGCACTCGCGATCCAGATGATCATCGACCAGGAGTGGGGCCTCGCCGACAACGAGAACCCGATCCAGGGCAGCTACGTCATCGAGCAGCTGACCGATCTCGTCGAGGAGGCCGTGCTGCTGGAGTTCGACCGGATCTCCGAGCGTGGCGGCGTGCTCGGGGCGATGGAGACCGGTTACCAGCGCGGGCGTATCCAGGACGAGTCGATGCTCTACGAGCGTCGCAAGCACGACGGTTCGCTGCCGATCGTCGGCGTCAACACCTTCCTCGATCCCCACGCCGAGGACGCCGCACCCGTCACCGTCGAACTGGCCCGGGCGACCGAGGGGGAGAAGCGGGGGCAGCTGGACCGGTTGGCCCGCTTCCACGAGGAGCACCGCACCGACGCGCCGGCCGCGCTGGAACTGTTGCAGCGTGCAGCGGTGTCCGGGGAGAACGTCTTCGACGCGCTCATGGAGGCGGTGCGGCACCTGTCGCTCGGGCAGATCAGCGACGCGTTCTTCGAGGTCGGCGGCCAGTACCGCCGCAACGTCTGAGGCCGCTCAGGTCTGCTGCCACGTCGCGTACGCCTCCCCGTCGCCGAACGCCGTCACCGACAGCGCGAGGTCCGAGACGTCGACGCCGCGGCGGTGCTCCACCGGCACGTCGGGCCGGGCCTCGTCCTTCAGGATCCGCCGGGGCGGCCCGTCGGCCTCGGCGACGCCGGACGGGACGCGTGGGGGGTCGCGGTCACGCGGGCGGTCCCGACCAGGTGTCGCGCAGCGACTCCGGGACGACGTCCCACAGCGGGGTGCCGGGGAAGATCCCCTCGCTGAACGACACGAGCACGACGTTCCGGGTCTGCTCGTCGCCGTCGCGCAGCGCGTCGGCCACGATGCGAGCCACTCGTTCGACGTCGTCGCGTCGGTCGTCCACGTGGTCCTCGCACCACGCCACGATGTCGCCCATGAGCAGGTGGGGCAGCAACCCGCCGTTGTCCTCGATGCTCTCGTCCCTGATCGGGCCGAGGTCGGGCACGGCGGCCACGAGCCGGTCGAACAGGTCGTTCACGGTGGTCGGCATCAGTGGCCTCCGAGCGCGTTCTTGAGGTTGTCGAGTTCGGCCTGGGCGATGTCGCGCCACTCCTGCGGGGCATCCGGGTTCTTCGCCAGCCAGTTCTCCAGGCCGTTCACGCTCTCCTGGGACTTGGTGCCGTGCCACGCCGGTTCGCCCTGCGGATTGCGGCCGAGCGGCTCGTGGGAGCGCTGCTCCCACCGGTGGGCATCGGCCGTCCGACCGTCGCCGACCGTGCCACGGGGGTTGTCGGTGCCCTTGTAGAGGTTCTTCAGGATGTTGTGCAGCTTGGTCTGCGCCTTGGCGTTGGGGCTGCCGGGCGGCAACCGGTCGCCGAGCGACGGACGCGACGCCGGGTTCGACGGCGGCGTGAGGTTGCGGCCGTCCGGGGTGAGCGCGGGGCGGGTGGTGCCGTCGTAGTGCTGGTGCGGCGGCCGCGGCGACGTGCCCCGCCCTGGCACGCCCGGGGTGTTCGGCGCGCCCGGGGTGCCCGGTGTGCCGCCGTGACCGTGCGGCAGGTCGGTCTTCCTCATCCGTCGCTTGACGGCGTTCTCGACGATCTCGGGGATCTTCCCGCCACCACCGTGCCTCGGCATGGTCCCCCCTCCCTAGAAGAGGATCTCGAAGATCATGTTCTCGATGGCCGTCTCGATGGCCTGCCGCACGATCTGGCTGACGATCGGGATCTCGGCGAGCGACGCACCGAACGTCACGAAGGCGGTCGCTGCCGCCTGGATGAGCGTGGCGGCGAGGATGCCGAGCTGGACGAGGTAAACGCCCTTGAGGGCGATCGTCGCGGTGCCGAAGATCGTGAGGGTGGTGCCGATGGCCTCGGACCCCGACGCGTCGTCGAGCAGGTGCTGCCGGGGCTGGGCGTCCCACCAGGTCTGGAAGGCCTCGACGGCCGCACCGGAGTTCACGCTCCAGATGTCGGCGGCGGCGCTCGAGGTCGACGACTCGACCTCACGCAGTTGGCCTGCGAAGGTCCCCCACGCGCTCGCGGCCTCGAACAGCTTGTCCTCGTCGGCCTGCGGCCAGTCCATGCCGATGTAGCTCAGGGCCTCGGTGAGGAAGCCCGGCAGTTCGATGCTCACGCGGGGCCACCGCCCAACGCGTTCAACCTGCCCGCCACCTGGTCGTCGGTGGCCACGGCGTCGTCGGCCCAGCTCGTCAGCTGGGTGCTGGCGTAGGAGAGCAACTCGCCGTGGTTCGCCATGACGTCGGTGACGTGGTCGAGCACGTCGGCGTAGATCTGGCCGAACGCCGAACCCTGCTTGTCGCCGCCCCACGGGTTGCCGCTGCCGGTGGTCGCGCGCACGGCGTCGGTGTGGGAGGCCAGGGCCGCCCGCTGCTGGTCGAGGACCGCGGCCACCTTCGGGAAGGTGGTCGGATCGAGGTCGAACCCGGTCACGCGGACCCTCCGATCCGGTCGGCCTGGGTGCGCAACTGCTCGAGGGCGTCGCGCATCCGGGCGTCGGCGTGGTCGCTGAGCTGTTGGAGTTGGCCGGTGAGCGCCGCGATGCGCATCTGCCCGGACTCGAGCATTCGCTGCCCCTCGGCCTGACGCAGCCGGTCGAGCTCGTCAGCCGCGGCGTCGAAGGCCTCGCGGACCTGGCGTTCCACGGCCCGCCGACCCTCAGCCACGACCAGGTCGCTCACGACGAGGTCGACGAGACGGCCACGACCGTCGAGGGTGACCTCGACGTTGCCCGAGGTGTCGGAACCGTTCGCCGTGAGGGAGGTCAGCGCACCGAGGACCGTGTCCTCCGGGCCCGTGGGTTCCGCGTCTGATGCCGGTCGCACACCGGGAAACGTACCGTCTGCGAGCCTCGGTCCGACGCGGACGGCGGCACGGATGGCGTCCCGGTCAGTGATCGGCTCGGTGGTCCGGGGCGGTCGGTAGCGTGCCGGACGTGCCCCTGCTCGACGACCTCGGCGCCACGGTCGACCTGCCGTCCCCGCCCCGGCGGATCGTGTCGTTGGTGCCGTCACTGACCGAGGCGCTCGCGGTGACCGTTCCCGACCGGGTGGTCGGCGCCACCGACTGGTGCACCCGGCCCGCGGGCCTCGACGTGGCCCGGGTGCGCGGCACGAAGAACCCCGACCGGGCGGCGATCGAGGCCTTGCGGCCGGACCTGGTGGTCGCCAACCAGGAGGAGAACCGCGAACTCGACGTCCGCCGCCTGCGCGAGGCCGGCGTCCCGGTCTGGGTGACCCGCATCGAGACCCTCGACGACGCCTTCGCCTCGCTGCGCCGCCTGTTCGTCGAGGCGGTCGGCCTCGAGGTCCCGGCCTGGCTGGTCCAGGCGGAACGGGCGTGGGCCGTTCCCCCGTCCGGCCCACGTCGTCGCGCCGCGGTCGCGATCTGGCGCGACCCCTGGATGGTCGTCGGGTCCAGGACGTTCACCGGCGACGTGCTCGACCGACTGGGCTTCGACAACTGCTTCAGCGCCGCCGACGACCGGTACCCGACCGTGTCGGCGGCGGACATCGCCGCCGCCGACCCGGACGTCGTCGTCCTGCCCGACGAGCCGTACGTGTTCAGCGCCCACGACGGCCCGGAGGTGTTCCCCGGCCTCGCGACCGCGTTGGTCGAGGGCCGGCTGCTGACCTGGTACGGCCCGTCACTGGTCGAGGCCCGCGCGGGGCTGCCCGCCGCGCTCGCCGTCGGCCGGTAGCTCAGGCGACCGGCTGCACGATCCGGCTACGACATGACCGGCTGCACGATCCGGCTATGACATGACCGGCTGCACGATCCGGAAGTGGTTCCCGAACGGGTCCCGCGCACCGCAGTCGATGCCGTAGGGCTGCTGGGTCGGCGGGTCGGTGAACTCGACCCCGCGTTCCTTCAGCGTCTCGTAGGTCTTGTGGCAGTCGTCGGTCGTCAGGCCGAAGGTGAAGCCGGTCGCGCCCTTCGTGACCAACTCCCGGGTGGCCGCACCCGAGGCGTCGTCCATGCCGGGCGCACCGGGGAGTTCGAGCAGGATGTCGCGCCCGGTCGTGCCGGGCACCCGGACGGTCAACCAGCGCATCGGGCCGAAGTCCATGTCGGCCGACACCTCGAGGCCGAGGACCTCGGTGTACCAGGTCTTCGCCTCCTCCTGGTCGAGGACGAACACGTGCGACATGTTGATGGAGTTCCACATGCCAGAGACGCTAGGGCGAACCCGTCGCTTCGTGCTTCTCCGAAACTGCCGTCATCGCGGCGATCGTCGCCGCGCTGCTGGGCTGCGTCCACGAACGGGAGAAGCACCCGGGGACGGCCGGTGGGTGCGGCGGCGTCCGCTCGCGGTACTCCGACGGGGAACACCCCACGATCTCCCGGAACGTGCGACTGAAGGTGCCGAGGCTGGTGAACCCGATCTGCACGCAGACGTCGGTCACCGACGCCGGCGTCTCGCGCAGCAGGTACATCGCGCGCTCGACCCGCCGCCGCTGGAGGTAGCGGTGCGGGGTCTCACCGAAGGTGTCCTTGAACGTCCGCGCGAAGTGCGACGCCGACACGTGGGCGGCGCGGGCCAGGGTCGGGACGTCGAGGGGTTCGGCGTACGAGCGGTCCATGAGGTCGCGCGCCCGGAGCATCCGGCGGTTGACGTCCTCCCGGGCGGTCACCACGCGAGGATCAGACCACGCGCGACCGTCAGTACATCATCCGGGGATCGGCGTACCACTTGAACTCGAGCAGGTTGTTGGACGGGTCCTGGAGCACGAAGCTCGTGTGCTCCTCCACGAGGCCCTCGAAGCGCTGGAACGGCTTGGCGAAGTAGCGCAGCCCGCGGGCGTCGACGAGGTGCACGAGCCGGTCGTAGTCCGCGCGCTCCCGGAACGTCACCCCGAAGTGACGCGGGTACATCTCGACCTCGCGCTCCCACTTCTCCGACAGGTGGCACACGACCTGGTCGCCGAAGAAGTCCAGCGTGATGCGGTCGTCGTAGCGACGGGCGAGCTTGCAACCCAGACCCGTCACGTAGAACTCGAACGCCTCGTCGAGGTCGCGGGCCGGGATGGCGAGGTGGAAGGCGTCACGCGACTCGCGCACGGGCGCGGGCCTCCTCGGTGGTGGGGGCGTCGGACGGGAGGTCGAGCACGTCGGGCCAGGCCCCGGGGCCGCCCACGTCGAAGAAGGTGTCGCTGCGCAGACCGAGACGCAGGGTCTCGAGGCCGACGAGGTCGCAGGACGCGATGTTGCCCAGGTTCACGTCGGGGCCGAGGCGCCGGATGAAGAAGGCCTGCAGTTCCTTGTTCGGCGCCTCGAACAGCATCCTGGCCATGTCGATCGGCGCGTGGGTGAGCTGGTCGAACAGGTCACCGCGGACCTGGCCGTCGCGGCCGCAGATCCCGCTCTTGCCGCTCTCCCGCGACTCGGTGATCACGTAGGACGCGCCCGCCTGCTGGTCCTGCGTGATCCAGTCGATCCACTCCTGCGCGGCCTGGTCCTCGCTACGCGCCTGGTCCTTCGCGCCGACCTCGGAGAAGACCTGGTACTCGCGGGCGAAACGTTCGACGTACTCGGCCTTGCGCTCGTTGGGGAGGTCGATGGTGCCGTTGGAGATCTCCACGGTGGTACAGCCGAAGCGGTCCACCCAGCGCTGCCAGTCGTCGAGGCGTCCCTGGTGCAGGAACTTCTCGAACAGCGTGCCGCCGAAGTAGAAGTCGACGCCCGCCTCGCGCAGCACGTGCAGCTTGCGGACCAGCCCCTCGGTGACCAGCGAGGTGCCCCACCCGAACTTCACGATGTCGACCATCGGCGCGAAACTCTTGACGACGTCCGTGAAGTGGCCGGTGGGCAGACCGTTGTCGATCATCATCGTGAGCCCCGTACGGCGGGGTTTCGCGGGTCGCTCGGGCAGGTCGAGTTCGATGCCGTGGTGGCGCATGGGCTGTGGTCACGTCCTTGTCGGCGACAGAGGTGGAGCGATGTCGGGACTGATGTTCCCGGTTCGCCCGCATCCGTCACTGTGACCGACCTGTTGTCGATCTGTGGCTCGACCGAAGCTTCGGTTCTCTACTGATCCGACAGGAGAGCTGCGACGTCGGCGACGTGGTCGACCACGGCCAGTGCCGTGGCCTCGATGAAGGGGTCACGCAGCAGCCGTCCCCACGGTCCCTGCAGCACCCGCACGGCGCGCAGGCCCGCGCGCGTCGCCCCGGCGACGTCGGCGTCGAGCTGGTCACCCACGTAGACGACCGACGCGGGATCGGCACCGGTACCGAGCACCTCGGTCACGGCGCGGGCGAAGAACCCGGGCTCGGGTTTGCGGACGCCCCAGTCCTCCGAGGTCGCGACGACGTCGGCCGGCAGGTCGAGGCGGCGCAGCAGGTCGCCGTACCCCGGTGGCTGGTTGCCCGCGACGCCGACCCGGAGACCGGCCGAGCGCAGCGCGGTGAGCAGGTCGCGGACGCCGGGGAACAGGTCCTGCTCCCCCGGCGGCGGGATCACACCGCCAGCGACGAGGTCCCGGTACGACCCCAGACCGCCGGCGTCGAACCGACGCATCGTCGCCTCGACGCCGCCGCCCGCGACGACGGTGGCGCCGAACACCGCCGAGAAGGTGTGGGGCGTCGTGCCCAGCGCACGGGCCCAGCCCGCGTACTCGCGGGACTTGTCTACGAGCGTCTCGCCGATGTCGAACACGACCGCGCGCACCACTGGATCGGTGATCGGCACAGTCGCACCCTAGGTGCATGACGTTTCGGGGCCCGCTCCCTCGGCCGGCCGATCACCCACACCGGGCGGGTCAGCGCAGGCCGATCTGGGACCGAGGCAGCAGCCGCCAGGCGATCGGTGCGCCGTCGCCGTAGAACAGGATCTGGGGGATCAGCCACTTCGACACGAGATCCTGGTCGTGGACCAGCTGCAACGGTTCCGGCCAGACATACATCTCGGTGCTGAACTGTCGTCCGATGTCCGACGCCGGGTCGACTCCGGCCGAGTAGACGCTCCCGCGCTCATCGGGGACGATCAGGTGCACCGGTACCGTCCGCTCGACTCCGTAGACCGCGGCCACGAAATCCAAGGCGGAGGCCCGCTGGAACAACGCCCGGCCGAACTCGAGCACGTCGCCGGCCGGGCGTTGGGTGTTCCACATCCACCCGACGATGTAGGTCCGCTCCAACCGCCAGTACCACTCGGCGGCCTCGGTGAAGACCAGCTCGGAGATGTCCGCGCGACACAGGGCGGTCGAGAGCGAGGCCAGGTTCACGAGCAGTGCCTTCTCGTGACGGGTCACGGATTCGACGAACGAACGCAGACTGGCTGCGAACGCCGGCGTGTAGAACGGATCGTCGGCGATGGTGTCGAGCCGCGCGAACATCCGCGTCCGTAGAGTCCGGTACGTCGGCTCCTCGAACATTCGGAACTGGTGAGGTCCGATCGAGTCAGGTCCGTTGGGGGGCGCAGCGCACATGGCGCGCACACGCGCCGCGAGTCTGCTGCTGTCCAGATCCACTGCGCTGTACGCGAACAGGGGGATCAACGGATCCGGGCCCGCACCATCGTCGGTCGTGACCGCATCGGCATGTTCTAGCCGGAGACGTTCAATGAGGATGGACAACTGTTCGGAGTACGACCCGGCGGCGAAGTCGGCGTAGAGCCGGTCATTCAAGCGTTCCGGCACGTCGGCGTCGTCGATCCGAAGCGGAATGAGAATTTCTCGGCCCGAGCGTGTCTCGACGTCCAACGCCCACACCAGTTCCTGGTCCACCCACTTCGAACCGACCAGATGCGACGACAGCACCACGATGACGTGGGACGCGGTGTCGATGCCCTTCTGAATCGCAGGCGCGAGCTTGTTACCAACCCCGAGGTTCGTCTCGTCGAACCACACGTTGAAACCGGCCTGCAGCAGATCGAGCGCCAGCCGCCGCACGAACTGTTTGTCGGCAGAGGAATGCGACAGGAAGATCGTGCCCACCTCATCCCCTCTCCGTCACCGCGCATCTTGCAGCGCCGGCCCGCCGACCGCGAGGTGCCCGTCCCACCGCAGCCCAAACGGGCACATCGGCTCGCGCGGCACCGCCACGGCCATCTGCCAGGACCATGCTCGGACCGCACGGCGTCGGAACCGTCGAGGAGGTCAGGTGCCCCCGAAGTCGATCAACATCGGACTGAAGTTGCCGTTCCTTGAAGTGAGCTCCTCGTGGGAGCCGAACGACGTCGAGCGGCGGGCGGCCTGGGAGTTGTATATCGAACTCGTCACCCGTGTCGCCGTGGTGCCGCTCCCGTACGGTGACGGATCGCTTCGGGAAGCATTGACGAGTCGGCACAGCCTGTTCGCGGCCACCCGCGAGATCCTGCGGCGTTATGGGCCCGCCGTCGCGGAGCGAAAACGCGACGGCGAACCGAACTTCGGCTATCTCGCGGTGTGGATGCTCAACTTCGGGCTCCGGCCGACGCTCACGCTCTGGCACGGACGTCTGCAGTCCTGGGAGCAGAGGCGGCCTGCAGGCACCTCGCCGATCGAGCATGAACGGCGGTGGATCGAAGCGGCCGACCTCCGTACGGATCTGGAGCGATCGCGTCGCGAGTTGGCCCAGTTCAGCGCCGTGCTGGCCGAGGCGTGCGACGTTCCCGACCTGACGTCCGCCGTCCCAGGAGAGTGATCCCCAGACACGACGACGCCCCGCCCACCGCAGAGGTGGACGGGGCGGTCGGAACGTGTCGGATTGACTCGGAGGAGTCCCCGAGCTCGAGGCCGTCGGCTGACGATCAGCTCTCGATGTCGCCCTTGATGAACGCCTCGACGGCGTCGCGGGCCTGCTGGTCGTCGTACTGCACCGGCGGGCTCTTCATGAAGTAGCTCGACGCCGAGAGAACCGGGCCACCGACGCCACGGTCCTTCGCGATCTTGGCGGCGCGCACGGCGTCGATGATGACGCCGGCCGAGTTCGGCGAGTCCCAGACCTCGAGCTTGTACTCCAGGTTCAGCGGGGTGTCGCCGAAGGACTTGCCCTCGAGGCGGACGTAGGCCCACTTGCGGTCGTCGAGCCACGGCACGTGGTCCGACGGGCCGATGTGGACGTCGGCCTTGCGCATCTCGTGCGGGATCTGCGAGGTGACCGACTGGGTCTTGCTGATCTTCTTGGACTGCAGGCGCTTGCGCTCCAGCATGTTCATGAAGTCCATGTTCCCGCCGAAGTTCAGCTGGTACGTGCGCAGCAACTCGACGCCGCGGTCCTCGAACAGCTTCGCGAGCACGCGGTGGGTGATGGTGGCGCCCACCTGGCTCTTGATGTCGTCGCCGACGATCGGCACGCCGGCGTCGGTGAACTTCTGGGCCCACTCGGGGTTGCTGGCGATGAACACCGGCAGCGCGTTGACGAACGCGACCTTGGCGTCGATCGCGGCCTGGGCGTAGAACTTGTCGGCGTCCTCGGACCCGACGGGCAGGTAGGACACCAGGACGTCGACCTGGGCGTCCTTGAGCACCTGGACGACGTCGACCGGCTCCTCGTCGGACTCCTCGACCATCTCGCGGTAGTACTCGCCGAGGCCGTCGAAGGTGTGGCCACGCTGCACGGTCACGCCGAGCGGCGGGACGTCGGTGATGGTGATGGTGTTGTTCTCGCTGGCGACGATCGCCTCGGAGAGGTCGCGGCCGACCTTCTTGGCGTCCACGTCGAACGCGGCGACGAACTCGACGTCACCGACGTGGTAACCGCCGAAGTCGACGTGCATGAGACCCGGCACGCGCTGGGACGGGTCGGCGTCGCGGTAGTACTCGACGCCCTGGACGAGCGACGACGCGCAGTTGCCGACGCCGACGATCGCGACGCGGATCTTGCGATCGTTGTTCTGTGCACCCATCAGGGCTGCTCCTTCGTTTCCTTGGTGGTGTGGTGACCGGCCGGTCGGGACGCGTCCCGCCGTTCCATGTCGATGAGTTCCTCGAGCCACCGGACCTCACGTTCCACGGACTCCAGCCCGTGTTCGTGCAACTGCCGGGTGTAGCGGTCGAGCCGTTCGGTGGTGCGGCGCGCGGCGATCCCCTCGCGCCGTTCCTCGACCCGACGGCGTCGGCCCTCGAGGATCCGCAACCGGACGTCGGACCGGGTCTGACCGAAGAAGGCCAGACGCGCTCCGAAGCCTCCGTCGTCGAACGCGTCGGGGCCGACCTCGGCGAGCAGCTCGGAGAAGTGCTCCTTGCCCTCGGCGGTGAGCCGGTAGACCCGACGGCGCCGACCGGCGGCCCGGGTGGCGTCGTCGCCCACCGGCCGGTCGAGCGGCTCCTCGTCGACGATCCAGCCCTGGTCGGACATCCGCTTGAGCGTCGGGTACAGCGAGCCGTACGAGAACGCGCGGAACGTCCCCAGCAGGTCCGACAGCCGCTTGCGCAGCTCGTAACCGTGCATGGGTGTGTCGTGGAGCAGGCCCAGGATCGTGAACTCGAGCATCCCGACCACCTCCCGACGTCCGTCCGAGTCGCTGGATCGACTCGATGTATCAGCACGATACAACACGTCGACACGTCGTGGTGGCACCTCCCGGCGCGAGCCCACCTCTTCCACACAAAGGACTTTCCACCAAGACAGTGACGACCGACATACAGCGGACATGAAGTCTGTCTGGTGTCTGATACCGTCAATCACACGTTCTTTTCGCAGGAAGTCGTACCGGGCTGACGTCGGGAGAGTCGGGATGCGGGCACGTCCGGCCGAGATCCTCGGTGTCCCGGTCGACCACCTCGACCGCGCGGCGGCGCGGTCCGCGGTGACCGCGATGGCGGCGCGGCCCGGTCACGATGTCGTGGCGTTCGTCAACGCCCACTCCCTGAACCTCGCCGCCGGCGACCTGCGCTACCGCGCGTCGCTCCACCACGCCTCGCTCGTGCTCAACGACGGGCTCGGGATCGGCATCGCGGCGCGTCTGCAGGGCGCTCCGTTCACCGACAACCTCAACGGCACCGACCTGCTGCCGGACCTGTTGAGCGACTTCGCGGCCGACGGCCACACCGTGTTCTTCTACGGCGCCGCCCCCGGCGTTGCCGAGCGGACCGCACGTCGGTGGGCGCTGGCGGTTCCCGGCCTGCGCGTCGCGGGTGCCCTCGACGGCTACACCGTCTCCAGCGCCGCGGCCGCGGAGATCGTCCGGGAGTCCGCCGCCGACGTCGTGCTCGTCGCCCTCGGCAACCCCCGTCAGGAGATCTGGGCCCGGCACCTCGGCCCGCGCACGGGCGCACGGCTGTCGATCGGCGTCGGCGCGTTCTTCGACTTCTCCGCCGGTGTCGTCCGCCGGGCGCCACGGGTGGTGCGGCACGCCCGGATGGAGTGGGCGTTCCGGCTCCTGCAGGAACCGCGCCGGCTCACGCGTCGCTACCTCGTCGGCAACCCCGCGTTCCTCCTGCGGGTCGCGATGGCGCAGGTCGTCCCGGTCCGCCCGCTGCCCACCGCCGACGACCGCGCACGTCACCCGTCGGCGCGCCGCTCCGCGCCCTACCGGCACGGCACGAGCGACGTGGTGGTCCCCGGTCCGTGGACCCGGTCCCCGGACGACGTCGAACGGGCGGGGTGAGCGGTGGCCTCCCCCGAACCCGCCCTCCGCTGCCGGCTCTGCGACGCCCCGTTGCACACGTCGTTCGTCGACCTCGGGATGTCACCGCCGTGCGAGGACTTCCTCACCCCTGACCGCCTCGACCGGCCCGAGACCTTCTACCCGCTGCACCCGCGCGTCTGCGGGAACTGCCTGTTGGTCCAGCTGCCCTCGCTGGTCGACTCGGTCGACATCTTCGAGGAGTACGCGTACTTCTCGTCGTTCTCCGACAGCTGGGTCGCGCACGCGCGCCGGTTCGTCGACGACGCCGTCGAGAGGTTCGACCTCGGGGCCGACAGTCTGGTCGTCGAGGTCGCGAGCAACGACGGCTACCTCCTGCAGCACGTCGTCGCGCGGGGCATGCGAGCGCTCGGGGTCGAACCGGCCAAGAACATCGCGGCCGTCGCGAACGAGAAGGGCGTGCCCACCGAGTCGGTCTTCCTCGGCGAGGCCTCGGCCCGGGACCTCGCGGACACACACGGCCGGGCCGACCTCGTGGTCGCCAACAACGTGTACGCCCACGTGCCCGACCTCGTCGACTTCACGCGAGGACTGCGGGCGCTGGTGCGCGACGACGGCGCCGTGTCGATCGAGGTCCAGCACCTGCTGCGGCTGGTCGAACGCAACCAGTACGACACGATCTACCACGAGCACTTCCAGTACTACACGGTGCTGACCCTGCAACGGGCCCTGGCGTCGGGCGACCTCGTGCTGGTGGACGTCGAGGAACTGTCCACCCACGGCGGCTCGGTCCGGGTCACCGCGCGTCCGTCGGTGTCGGCCGGTTCGCCGAGCCCGCGCGTCACCGCCGTGCTCGCCGAGGAGGCCGCGGCCGGTCTGCACACGCTCGAAGGGCACGCGGGGTTCGCCCACCGCGTCGACCGGGTGCGGCACGACCTGCTGTCGTTGTTGCTGCGGGCCCGGGCCGAGGGCGCGACCGTCGTGGGCTACGGGGCGCCCGGCAAGGGAAACACCCTGCTCAACCACTGCGGGATCCGGACCGACCTGGTGGGCTTCACCGTCGACCGCAACCCCTACAAGCACGGTCGTTTCCTCCCTGGCACGCACATCCCGGTCCTGGCGCCCGAGGCCCTGGACGCCGCCCGCCCCGACTACATCCTGGTTCTGCCGTGGAACCTGCGCGAGGAGATCTCGGCGCAGCTCGCCCACACCGCGGAGTGGGGTGCCCGGCTGGTGTTCCCGATCCCGACTCTCGAGGTGGTGGCGGCATGAAGGTCGTGCTGTTCTGCGGTGGGTACGGCATGCGGATGCGCGACGGCACCACCGACGCCCCCAAGCCGATGGTCCGCATCGGGCAGCGACCGTTGCTCTGGCACGTCATGAAGTACTACGCCCACTTCGGGCACAAGGACTTCATCCTCTGCCTCGGGTACGGCGCCGAGCACATCAAGCGGTTCTTCCTCGAGTACGACGAGACCAGCTCCAACGACTTCGTGCTGTCCGCGGGCGGACGGCAGGTCGAGCTGCTGTCGACCGACCTCGACGACTGGCGCATCACCTTCGTCGACACCGGCCTGAACTCCCCCATCGGTGAGCGCCTGCGTCGGGTGCGACACCTGCTCGGCGAGGACGAGGTCTTCCTGGCCAATTACGCCGACGTCCTGACCGACGCCCCGTTGCCGGACATGATCGACCGGCTGGTCAGGAGCGACGCGGTCGCCAGCATGATCGCCGTCCCACCGCAGTCGGCCTTCCACACCCTCGAGCTCGCGGACGACGGCCGGGTCACCGGTGTACGCGCCGTCAACACGTTGCCGTTGTGGGAGAACGGCGGGTACTTCGTGCTGCGGCAGGAGATCTTCGACGTCCTCCCGGAGAACGGCGACCTGGTCGAGGACGGCTGCGGCACCCTCGCCGCCCGGGGGCAACTGCTCGCCTACCCGTACCGGGGTTTCTGGCAGCCGGCCGACACCGTCAAGGAACGCGCCCTCCTGGAGGAGGCGTGGGCGTCAGGACGACGGCCGTGGGTGGTGTGGGGCGACCGCGGTGCCGACCTCGCGGCCGGCGTGTTCGACCGCGCCGCCCCGCGGTGAACCCGCTGCGGCTCCTCGACACCGACCGCCCGCAGATCACACTGATCGGTGCACACTGCGACGATCTCGAGATCGGCGCCGGCGGTCTCCTGCTCCGCCTCTCCGACCGCTATCCGAGTGTGCGGGTCCGGGCTCTGGTGCTGACCTCCACGCCCGAGCGGGAGGCCGAGACGCGCGCGGCGCTCCCGGCGTTCCTGCCCCGGGCCGACGTCACGCTCGACGTCCTCGACCTGCCCGACGGTCGCCTGCCCGGCGTCTGGGACGAGGTCAAGGACGCGCTCGAGTCGTTGCGTTCGGACGTGTCACCCGACCTCGTCGTGGCACCGCGCGCCGACGACGCCCACCAGGACCACGCGCTCGTCGGCTCACTGGTCACCACCGCGTTCCGCGACCACCTCGTGCTGCACTACGAGATCCTCAAGTGGGACGCCGACCTGACCCCACCCACGCTGTACCTGCCGCTGGCCGACGACGTCGCCGAGCGCAAGTGGGAACTGCTCCACGAGCACTTCGCCTCGCAGCGGTCCCGGGACTGGTTCGACCGGGACGCGATCCTCGGCCTCGCCCGCCTGCGCGGCGTGGAGTGTCACGCCCGGTACGCCGAGGCTTTCCACACGACGAAGGCGGTGTTGACGCTCTGATGCGCGTCCTGATCACGGGTCACGAGGGTTACCTCGGCACGGTGATGGCCGAGGTGTTCTCCGCGGCCGGCCACGACGTGGTCGGGCTCGACACCGGACTGTTCGCCGCCTGCGTGCTGGGACCGTTGCCCACTGCACCACCGGCGCTGCGGGTCGACCTCCGCGACGTGGAGGCCTTCCACCTCGCGGACTTCGACGCCGTCGTCCACCTGGCAGCGCTGAGCAACGACCCGCTCGGTGACCTGGCACCGCAGATCACGTACGACATCAACCACCTCGCCAGCACCCGCCTCGGCGAGGCGGCGCGCTCGGCGGGCGTGCGCCGGTTCCTCTACGCGTCCACCTGCAGCGTCTACGGCACCGCCGGCGGCGACGCGCTCGTGGACGAGACCGCCCCCCTCGCCCCGGTGACGCCGTACGCCGAGAGCAAGGTGCGGGTCGAGGCCGACCTGTCGGCGCTCGCCGACGAGACCTTCGAACCGGTCTACCTGCGCAACGCCACGGCCTTCGGCTTCTCACCACGGTTGCGTGGCGACATCGTGCTCAACGACCTGGTCGCGACCGCGCACCTGACCGGCGTCGTGAAGGTCCTGTCGGACGGCACGCCGTGGCGCCCGCTCGTGCACGCCCGCGACATCGCCGGTGCGTTCCTCGCGTCGCTCACCGCCGACCGTGAGGCCGTCTTCGACACCGCCCTCAACGTCGGCAGTGAGGCGGCCAACCTCACCGTCGCCCAGATCGCCGAGGCGGCCGCCGCGGCCGTGCCGGACTCGAGCATCGACATCACCGGCGAGACCGCCGGCGACCCTCGGTCGTACCGGGTCGACTTCTCCCTGCTGCGTGAACGGCTCCCGGAGTTCTCGGTCGCCTGGTCGGTCGAGCGTGGCGCCGAGGAACTCGCCACCGCCTACCGCGACTTCGGCCTGACCGAGGACGTCTACCGCGCTCGGTTCAAACGGCTGCCGTGGTTGAAGTCGTTGCAGAGCAGCGGGGAACTCGACGACCAGATGCGCTGGGTCCAGCCCCACCCCCGCTGACGTGAGCCGGCCCCCGCCGCGTCCGGGCGCGCGGGCGCGGCGTCCGAACGGTGTCAGCCGACCAAGTCGGTCGTGACGGCCAGCTGCCTGGACGCTTCGACGTCCGCGGTGATCGTTTCGATTCCGGCGGTGGCGAGCTGGAGCGCGTCGGAGCCCAACAGCTGGTGGAGCGGGGCGTCGCCACGGGCCACGAGCTCGATGATCGCCGCAGCGACACGGACGGGATCGCCGAGCTGGGTGCCGGCCATGGCCTGGTGGGCGGCAGTCATCTCGCGGACGGCCGGGTAAGCGTCGCCCGCGGTCGCGGTCGTTCCCAACGACTCCGCAGACAGGAACTCGGTACGGATGTACCCGGGCTCCACGAGGTTCACCGCGATGCCGTGGTCGGCCACCTCACCGGCGAGTGCGGCGGTCAGTCCCTCCAGTGCGAACTTGCCCGCGCAGTACAGCCCCCAGCCCGGGAAGGTGACGAGGCCGAGGATCGACGAGACGTTGACGACGTGCCCCCGCCCCTCCGCACGCATGCCCGGTAGCACCGCGCGGAGCACGTTCCAGACGCCGAACACCTGCACGTCGAACATCGCGCGGGCGTCGACGTCCGACACCTCCTCGACGGCCCCGAGGTAGCCGTAACCGGCGTTGTTGACGACGACGTCCACACGCCCGAACCGGTCCCGCGTCGTCGACACTGCTGCTGTCACCGCGGATTCATCGGCCAGGTCGACGGCGAGGGGCAACAGCCGGGCGGTGTCGGCCTCGCCGAGGCCCGCGGTCAGGCGCTCGACGTCGCGGGTGGTCGCGGCCACGTTGTCACCGCGATCGAGGACCTGCCGGACCAGTTCGAGCCCGAGCCCGCGCGAGGTGCCGGTGACGAACCAGGTGGTGGGGTGCTGAGTGGACATGGGTGGACTCCTCCGTCGTGGCGCCGAACCCCTCGGCACCCTCGACGTCGAAGTCTTCGACGTACGAGGCCCTCCGGAGCTGCCTCTCGTGGCCCGCTTCTGCCTAGGACGCGGAGGGCCAGGTGGACGGGGACGACGGACCGCCCCTTGCGGGATGATCGGTCCGTGGCCGAGCCGAACCGCGAACTCGCGGACTTCCTGCGACGCGCACGGGGTCGGGTCGATCCGACCGCGACCGCCCTACCGGCCGACGGCCGGGTGCGCCGTGTGCCGGGCTTGCGCCGTGAAGAGGTCGCCTTCCTCGCCGGGGTTTCCAGTGACTACTACGCGCGCCTCGAGCAGGGCCGGCCCATCGTCCCGTCAGCGTCGGTGGTCGACGCACTCGTACGGGCCCTCGCGCTCGACGCCGCCGGTCGTTCGCACCTGCAGTCGTTGCTCGACCACAACCGGCACGCCGGCGCGCAGCGCCCGGCGGCCCAACGAGCACGCGCGACGCTGTCGCAGTTCGTCGACGCCCTCGACGCACCGGCGCTGGTGCTCGGCCGTCGGACCGACGTGCTAGCCCAGAACCGCGGTTCCCGCGCGCTCATCGCCGATTTCGACGCCATGCCCGCCCGTGAGCGCAACTACGTGCGCTGGATGCTGCTGTCGGCTGAGGCGAGCCGCCTGTTCGTCGACTGGGACGAACAGGCTCGTGCGGCGGTCGAGAGCCTGCGCCTCGACGTCGGACGTCACCCGGACGATCCCGCCGCCCGGGCGCTCGTCGCCGACCTGTCGGCGCGGAGCGAGACCTTCGGCCGCTGGTGGGAGGCCCATGGTGTGCACCAGCGGACCCACGGCACCAAGCGGCTCCACCACCCGACGGTCGGCCGGCTCGACGTGCAGTACGAGACCCTCACCCTCCCGGGCGACGACGACCAGACGCTGTTCGTGTACACGACCGCGCCGGGCTCACCCTCCCGTGAGGCGCTCGCCCTGCTCGCGAGCTGGTCGCTCACGCCTCGCCCCGCCTGACGTGACCACCTCCCGCGCACCGACCGTGCAGCGCGGCGGCGGCGTCCTGGGTACCGGCAGCGGTGCTGCTCGGTGCCGGCAGCTGCTGATCGGTGGCGGAGGAATCCCCGGGCTTTCATTGACTTCTCTCGCTGATCCGATAGAATCGAACACATGTCGAACACGGTTGCGGACCGGCTGGCGCGGATCGCCGCGCTGGACGCGCAACGGTGCCGACTGGCCGCCGAGGTCGCCCGCGAAACCGCGACCCTGGCGTCCGAACGCAGCGCCGCGATCGAGGTGGAGATCGCGACCGTGCCGAAGCCCGGTGTGGGTCGGGCGCGGCGGCGGGAGCACGCCCGGCGTCAACTGATCGCCCAACTCGGGCAGGCGCTGAAGCTGAGCCCGTGGCACGCCGGGCAGTACCTGCGGTGGGCGGTCGAAGCACCCACCGACACCCCGGGCACGTTCGCCCTGCTGGAGCGCGGGGAGGTGTCGGAACGGCGGGCGCGGATCGTGTTCGACCAGGTCGCACCCCTGGAGCAGGTCGACCGGCAGATCGTCGACGCCGGTATCGCGGCGAACCTCGACGGCTGGGGCGACCGGACCCTGACCCGCCGGACCCGCGCCGCCGTGCAGGAACTCAATCCCGCCGGCGCCTGCGCCCGCGCCGCGAAAGCTGCCAGTGAGCGGCGGGTCACCACCCGCCCCGCACCCGACGCCATGGCCTGGCAGACGCTGCTCGCCCCGATGGTGCAGGTCGTCGCCTGCCGCGCCGCGCTCGAGCAGGCCGTCAAAGACGCCCGGGCCGCCGGTGATCAACGTGCCCGCGACCAGATCATGGCCGACACCGTCGTCGAACGGATCACCGGACAGACGACCGCGAACGCCGTCCCGCTCGCAGTGCAGCTGGTCATCACCGACCGCACCCTGCTCGGCGTCAGCGACGCACCTGCCCGCTTGGCCGACGGATCACCGCTCCCCGCACCCCTGGCTAGGGCGATGGTCCTGGACACCGAGACCGCGCACCGGGTCCGCCGCCTGTTCTGCGACCCCGCCGGCCGACTCATCACCGCCGAGACCGCCTTACGTCAGTTCACCAAGGCCATGGCCGACTTCGTGGCCCTGCGCGACGAAGGCACCTGCACCACCGCCTACTGCGACGCCCCCATCCGGCATGTCGACCACCATCAACTCCACACCCACGGCGGCCGAACGAGCCTGACCAACGCCCGCGGCATGTGTGTCTGGTGCAACGAGACCAAAGCCGACCGCGCCCCCGACACGGCCGAACGAACACCGAAAGCCCCGACCCGACCACCCCGCCGACGGCAACGCCGATCACGCGTCGAACGCCTCGCGGAACGCCGCATCGCCGCCGCGCGACGACCCCACGCCACCGTCGAGTTCTTCCTCGAACCGGGCGGGCTGGTGCACGGCACGACACCGTGACCGGACAGGTCAGTCCAACACCAACCACTGCCGTCCGTCGACGAGCTCGCGGGCGGCGTCGAGATGACCTGCGTGGCAGGCGGTCTCGGTGAGGACGTGCACGAGGACCTCGTGGAGATCGGCCATCCGCCAGTCCGCGAAGAACGGCGGCCACCAACGGGGCGGGGTGTCGAGCGGTGTGCCGGCGACGATCGCGTCCGCACGTTCACCCGCGGCGAGGTAGGCCGCGACCACCTCGGCGGGGACCGCGTCCGGCGCCACCGCCCAGCCGTCGAGACCGGCCGCCACGGCGGCGACGGTGTCCGAGTCCCCCGCGACCACGGCCTCGAACCAGAACGTTCGACGTCGTCGGTGAGATGCGAGACCAGGGCGATCGGCGTCCAGCCCGAGGGCAGGCAGGGCCGGCGCCACGCGTCGTCGGCCAGGCCGGCGAGGACGCCGACCACGTGCTCGCGCTGGACGCGCAACGCGCGGAGCAGCGGATCGCCGGCGTGGGCGGCGGTCACCGGGGACCGAGCCCGGTACGGCCGTCGAGCAACTCACGGGCGATGTCGAGGTGGCCCGCGTGGCGGGCGACCTCCTCGAGCAGGTGGGCCACGATCGTCTCCACATCAGTCGACAGGTGGGCGAGCTCCGGTCCCATGTCACCACGCGGCGGTGCGTCCGCGTCGGCCTCGCTCACCGTCCGGTCCCACCGGTCCCCCGCCGCCTCGAGGAAGCCGAGGACCTCGGCGGTCGTGTGGTCGCTGCTGAACGGCCCCTCGGGCGTCGGCCGCCACGGGATCTGCGGTTGCTCGCCCCGGATCGCCCAGTCACCCCACACCGCGAACGCGCCGGCGAGGTGCTGGACCATCCCGAGCACCGTCCACCCCGAGGGCACGACCGGGGTGCGCAGTTGCTCCTCGGTGAGCCCTTCCACGATCTCGACCACCGCCCGCCGCTGGGCCGTGATCGTGGTCGCCGTGCTGGAGAACATGGGCACTCCTCGTCGTCGCGTGGCTGTCGACGGGTGAGACGCCGCGGCCCGGGCAGAATCATCGGTCGTGACGGAACTGCTCTCCGAGACGGCCTTCGAGGACACCGTCGCCCCGCTGCGCCGGGAACTGCACGCCCACTGCTACCGCATGTTGGGGTCCGCCCACGATGCCGACGACGCCGTGCAGGAGACACTGGTCAAGGCCTGGCGCGCGTCCGGCCGGTTCGAGGGACGCAGCTCGGTCCGGACGTGGCTCTACACCGTCGCCACCCGCTGCTGCCTCGACGCCGCCCGGGCCCGGGGCCGGCGGGCGCTCCCGGTCGACCTCGGACCCGCGGCGCCCGAGACCCTGCTCGCCGACACGCCCCGGACGGACGTGGCCTGGCTCGAGCCCTACCCGACCGACCCCGAGGAGGTCTACGAACGCGGGGAATCCGTGCAGCTGGCGTTCATCGCCGCGCTGCAACGCCTGCCGGGCAACCAACGCGCCGCGTTGCTGCTGTTCGAGGTCCTCGGGTTCCCGGTCGCCGAGATCGCCACGATGATGCAGACCTCGACGGCGTCGGTGAACAGTGCGCTGCAGCGGGCCCGCGCGACGATCGGTGACCGGCTCCCGGCCCGCGCCGACGTCACCCCGGACCGCGGCGCCCGGGACCTCGCCACGGCCTTCGCGGCTGCGCTGGAACGCGGCGACGCCGACGCCCTCGTCGACCTGCTCACCGACGACGTCACCTGGGCCATGCCACCGCTGCCCGGTTGGTACGACGGCCGCACCGCGGTCGCCGCCTTCACCCGGCTGGTGCCCCTCGGCAGCTGCGGGGACTGGCGGGCCGAACCGGTGGACGTCAACGCGACGCCGGGGTTCGCGCTGTGGCTGCGCCCGCCCGGCGGGACCACGTTCGAGGCCTGGTCCGTCAACGCCGTCGAGGTGCGCGACGACGGCGTCGCAGCGGTCACGTCGTTCCTCGACCCGACTCTGTTCCCCCGCTTCGGGTTGCCGCTCACCTCGGCCTGACGGGTCAGACCTCGCGGCTCCACAACTGCTCGCCCGGCCACCGCCGCGGGCCCTCGGGGTTGCCGCGGAACGTCGCGGCGTGTGCGAACCGGTGCGGCGCCAGGTGGTCGGCCACCCCCGCCGCCGTCGTCGGCACCCGCACGTGTACCCACCGCACGCCCGGAGCCCAGGTCGCGACGTCGTCGGCCAGCAGGCACGCCGCCGCGGCGAGGACCCGTGCGGCGTCGGGGGCGTCCACGGCGTCCAGCCGTGGGAGGAGCGTCGCGGTCGAGGTGCCGACGTCCGCCGCCAGCGCGAGCCGACCGACCGGGGTGCCGTTGCTGGTGACGATCCCGGCGCCGTCGACCGCCACCCGCACGCCGTCGGCGTCGGTGTGCCGGACCGGAGCCGGCAGCGCCTTGCGCCGCTCCGTTGCACCGTGCACCAACGCCCGGCCACCCCGCACCGCGGCCCGCGCCGCCGCCGGCGCGAGTGGCACGGCCGCCCGCAGGTCCGGTACGGCGGACCGGTTGACGGCTGGCGCCGCGTCGGTGACCGCACCGTTGCCCACCTCGGTACCCGCCACGGCGGCGAGCGTCCGGGCCGCCCGGCCACGGATCGCCGGGGTGTTGTGCAGGATCCACATGTCGTGGTCGACAGCCTCGCCCCGACCGACCGGCCGCGGCAACGTCGCCTCGATCGCGAACCCCACCGCCGTCAACCCGGGCGTGCGTCCCTTCCGACTGGTCGTCGCGACCGGCGAGATCAACCGGTCCATCGGAGCGTCGCCGCCGAAGACGTGCTCGATCAGCAGCAGCGACGCGACGTTCATGACGGCCGCCGACCCGTGGTCGCGCACCATCCACACCGATGCCTCCCCGCCGCCGCTGTCGGTGTCCACGGCGTCGACACCGAGCTCCCCGATCAACCGGCCGTCGAGCAGGATCACGAACGGCCGCGCCCCGACCGTGCGACGCAGCGCCTGCAGGTGCCACCAGCGCTCGACCCACGCCGCCGGGCTCTGCTCCACGGCCCAGTCGTCACCCCAGGCCGGGAACGCCCGCTCCAGCCACCGGCGGTTCGCCAGGCGGGCCGCGGACCACGCCGTGGCGTCACGCAGGCGCGGGGTGCGCATGGTCAGCACGCCCTCGTCGAGTCGCACCGGCCCCAGCACCACCTCGCGCGGGGGCCGCGACGGCACCTTCACGAGGCGGAACCCAGCGCACCGCGGACCTCGTCGAGGCCCGGCGCCTGTCGGTCCTTCTCACTCATCCCACTCACCGGCAACGGCCACGGCACTCCCAGCGTCGGATCGTCCCAGCGGATGGTGAGGTCCTCGGCCGGGTCGTGCAGGCGGTCGATGCGGTAACACACGTCCGCGGGCTCGGTGAGCGCCTGCCAGCCGTGCCCGCACCCGGCCGGGAGGTACACCGACCGGTGCGACTCGGCGTCGAGTTCGAACGTCTCGACGCTGAGGAAGGTCGGCGAGGACGGCCGCAGGTCCACCACGACGTCGACGACCGCACCGTAGGAGCACCGCACGAGCTTGGCTTCGCCCGCGCCGAGCCGCAGGTGCAGCCCACGGACGACCCCGCGGTGGGATCGCGACTGGCTGTCCTGCAGGAAGGCGTCGGGATCGATGCCGGCCTCGCGCGCCACGGCGGCGTCGAACGTCCGCGAGAAGAACCCGCGGTCGTCGCGGTGCGGCGTCGGCGTGAAGACGACGACTCCGGCGATCGCGCCGTGGTCCCAGCGCATCAGGCGAACTCCCGGAACGTCGGCTTGACCGGACGACTGTGCAACAGTCCGTCGACCGAGCCGGAGTCGACCGCCTCGGCGTAGACGGCGAGCGCGGCGTCCACGACCTCGACGGTCCGGTCGACGTCGGCGTCGGTGTGGGCCGCGCTCACCACGAACGACGGTGCGATCACCCCGCCGCGCAGCAGCTCCTGCAGGAACAGCGTGCGGAAGTCCTGTGACGGGACACCGGCGGCGTCGCGGGTCCCGTAGACCATGTTGCACGGACGCCCGCTCAGCGTGACGTGGTCGGCCAACCCGCGCGCGGCCACGACCGCGCGGACACCGTCGCGGAGTCGCTCACCCTGCCGGTACATCGTCGCCACCACGTCGTCCTCGCGGTAGGCCCGCATCACGGCCCGAGCCGCGGCCAGCGAGTGCCCCTCGGCGCCGTGCGTGGTCGACAGCAGGAACACCCGGCGACGACCGGGCGGCGGGAAACCTCCGAGTTCCATGAGCTCCCGGCGCCCGGCCAGCGCCGACACCGCGAACCCGTTGCCGAGGGCCTTGCCGAAGGTCGACAGGTCCGGGCGGACTCCGAGCAGCGTCTGGACGCCACCGTCGTGGTAGCGGAAGCCGGTGATCATCTCGTCGAAGACCAGCAGCGTGTGCTCGGCGTCGCACAGCGCCCGGAGACCCTCCAGGTACCCGGGCTCGGGTTCGCACGTCACCGACAACGGCTCGAGCACCAGGCACGCGATCTGCCCCGGGTACAGGGCGAACAGCTCGCGTACGGAGTCCAGGGAGTTGTAGCGGAACTGCACGGTCAGGTCGCGGATCGCGGCCGGGATGCCCGCGTTCATCGGCGTGGTGCCGATGAACCAGTCGTCGGTCGAGAAGAACGGCTGGTCGGCGCAGACCGCCACCAGGTCGCGGCCGGTCGCGGCGCGCGCGAGGCGGACCGCGGCCGTGGTGGCGTCCGACCCGTTCTTGGCGAACTTCACCATGTCGGCACCGGGGAGCATCGCGAGGAAGTCCTCCGCGGTCGCCAGTTCGAGCTCGGTGGGCCGCGCGAAGTTCGCTCCCATCGGCAGTTGCGCCCGTACGGCGTCGAGCACCCGCGGGTCGGCGTGGCCGAGGGTCACGGCCCGCAGCCCGTTGCCCCACTCGACGTACTCGAGGCCGTCGACATCCCAGACGTGCGCACCGAGTCCCCTCACCAGCAACGGTGCGAGGTGATCGGGGTACTGGTCGTCGCCCTTCGCGTAGGTGTGGGCACCGCCGGGCACGACGGCCTGCAGCCGTTCCCGCAACTGCCGCGAACGCGCGTGCGGATCCTCGGCCACACCGGGAGTTTGTCAGACTGACGCCCGTGACGCGGTGTCGATGGTGTGGTCGTGACGAGCTCGACACCGTGCTCGACCTCGGCCGTCAACCCGCCGCCGACTCCTACCCCGCGCCGGGCGAACCGGTCGAGACGACGCCGCTGCGCATGGGCCGCTGCCGCGCGTGCGGCCTCGCCCAACTGCTCGAGGACCCGGGGGTCCGCGAGGAACCGCTCGGCGTCGAGCCCGCGGCGCTCACCCGGCAGGCCGAGGCCGCGGTCGCCGCGCTCGTCGAGTGGCAGGTGGTCGGGCCCGGCACCACCTTCGTGGAGTTCGACAGTCCGCACGGCGGCGGCTGGCGCGAGCTGCTCGTCGCCGCCGGAGCGGTGGACCACACCGACGACCCGGACGCCGCCGGAGTGGACCTCGTGGTCGACGTCTTCGGCCTGATGCACGACGCCGACCAGCGCGCCGCGCTCGAACGGCGGACGGCGCTGCTGAGAGACCGTGGCGTCATCGCGGTGCAGTTCCAACCGCTCGACCGCATCGTCGAACTCGGCCAGTGGAACGCCCTGCGCCACGGACACATGGCGTACTACAGCCGGAACGCGATCACCCTGATGCTGAGGTCGTTGCACGCCCCGCCGTTCGCGGCACGTGAGTTCGCGCTCTACGGCGGTACCGACCTCCTCGTCGCCCACGCCGGAGGTGACAGCTTCGCGGCCATCCCGCCCGACGTCGACGCCCGCCCACTGGCGGCGATCGCGACGGCGTCGGCGGCCGACCTGCACGACTGGTTGACACTGCAACGATCAGCCGGTGTGCGCGTGATCGGTTACGGCGCCGCGTCACGCACGACGCCACTGCTCAACTGCGCGCACGTGACGGCCGACCTGTTGCCGCTCGTCGTCGACGCGTCCACGGGCAAGCAGGGCCGGGTGATCCCCGGTGTGGACGTGCCGATCGGCGACCCGGCGACGTTGCGGGACGACCCGCCCGACATCGTCCTGCTGTTCCTCACCGATCTGCTGGACGAGGTGCGGGGCGCCTACCCCGAGGTCGAACGCTCAGGTGGTCGCTGGGCGGTCGCCGACCCGACGGTCCGACTGGTCCCCGAACTGCCGGTGTGAGACCACCGACAGGTGCGTCGCGGCACCGCACAACCCGACGACGAGCCACCCCAGCAACAGGATCTGCGCGAAGCCGGCGGTGTCGATGACCAGGTTGACCGTCGCCACGACGGCGAGGGCGGCCGAGAGGCCCGCCGCGAGATCCCGTCCGTCCGGGTCGGGGTCGACCGCGCGCGCCCACGACACCAGCACGAACGTCACCACGAACACCAGGACGAACGCGACCACTCCGACCAGACCGGTCTCGACGAGCTCCGAGAGGTACTGGTTGTCCAGCACGGGTTGCACGCCCGTCTGGTACGTGCCGATGCCCTGACCGAACCAGGTGTGCTCGAGCACCCGCTGCAGGACGTAGGACCGGCCGTCGGTGCGTGACTGCAGCGAGTAGTCCCCGGACCCCCGGGTCACGAGCCCCACGAGATCGGACACGATCCCACCCGCGGCGAGCCAGGCGACCACCGCGGCGCACGCCGCGGCCAGCAGCACCGCGCCGGTCCGCCGCACCGGCCACCCCACCGCCAGCACGACGAACGCCACCGCGATGCCGACGAAGACGCTGCGCGACAACGACACCCCACCCGCCGCGACGAGCAGCAGCGCCGCGACCGCCCACGGCCAGGCCCGCTCGCGCCGACGCCGCGCGACGAGGAACAGCGTGACGGCCAGGGGCACCAGCACCGTCATCACCGCGCCGAACTCCAGCGGCACGCTCGCCGACCCCGACGCGCGGGCGTACCCGGCCCGCAACGCGGTCACCCCGATGCCGGTGTCGAGCGCCTGCAACCCCGGCAGCTTCAGGAGGTTCCCGACGTCGACCCCGGTGACGAACTGGGCGAGACCGGCGAGCGCCGAGACCACCCCGGCCACGACGACCGCTCCGACGACGATCTCGAGCTGGCGTCGGGTGCGCACCACCTCGACGACGAGCACGGCGAAGCCCGTGACCGCGACCCGCGTGACCAGACCGATGTCCGAGGCCGTGATGACCTCCGACGACAACCCGTCGGCCATGCCGTTCACGTACGACGCGACGCCCGCCAGCAGGTACGTGCCCACCGCGATCCGCCAGGCCAGCAGGTACGGCACCCCGCGCCCGCCGCGCAGCCGGGTCAGTCCCCACGCCGCCGTGAGGACCAGCGCCAACAACTGCGCGGGGCCCTGACCCAGCCCTGTGAACGGGACGATGAAGTTCTGCCGGGTCGCGACGAGGAGGAACGCGGTGACGGCCACGGCGCCGACACCGAGGGTGACCCCGCGGGTCGTGGTGCGGACCCGCCGTCGGTCGAGGTCGGGGCCGCGGACGGCGGTCAGGACCGGGTCCGGCTGCGGTCCGCGTCGCTCGCCACCGTCGGACGTTCGATGCGGGGACGTCGGACGTCGGCGGCCAGTTGCCGACGGCGGCGACGACGCGACACGGCCGCGTCGAGCAGCACGATCGCCGCGGCGGCGAGGACCAGCACGATCAGCCCGACCCCACCGCCGGCGCGGATCTGGCCGTCGCCCGCGAGTGTCGCCTGCGACGGTTCGGACACCGTCACCGCCCGGGCCCGGGCTTTCGCGGGCACCTGGGCCCGGTCCTGGAGCGCGTCCAACTGGATCGCCGCCTCCGCGACGAGGCGCTCGGCCGTGAACCGGGCCTTCTGGGCGACCGGGTCGGTCACGGTGAAGACCAGCTCGGGAGACAGCTGCGCGAACGACGGGTTGTCCGAGGTGGTGTTGGTGATGGTGAACGCCGCGGTGGCGCCCTGCTCGGCCAGCGCCTGCTGACCACGGCCGGACGTCAGCGCGGACCCGACGATGGTGGCGAGCTGGGCCAGGGTGTTGTCGAGGTTCAGGTAGGGGTTCTGGCTCGTGACCTGGTCACCGAACGCCGGCGGGAGGATGACCAGGCTGGCCGTGCTCTGCTGCTCGGGCGCGACCTTCGAGAACGTCGCGCCGCCCGCGACGACCGCGAGCACGATGCCCACCACCAGCCACACGGGGTGGCGCAGCAGGGCGCGACCCACGTCGGCGACGTTCACGGTCGGGATCCTAGGTGGCCCGGCTCGGGGCGGCCCGCTGCTTCCACCACGAGTCCGGCGAGCCGCTCGGCCATGGCGTCGGTCCCGAACCGCTGCCGGACCTCCGTGGCCGCGGCCTCGCCCATCGCGCGGGCCCGGGCCGGGTCGTCGACCAACGCCGCCAGTGCGGACGCGAGCGCCCGGGCGTCGCCGGCCGGCACGAGCAGACCGGTGCGGCCGTCGTCGACGTAGTCGGACATCCCCGGGTTGTCGGAAACGACGACCGGCCGTCCGCTCGCCATGGCCTCGAGCACCACGGTGAGGCCCGACCCGGTCACGGTGGGGTGCAACGCGACCGCGACGACGGCCGCCGCGGCGTACAGCGGGCGGATCCGGCCGTCGAGGCGTTCGGTGTGCAGCGTCCCGACGTCGGACGTGAACGAGGTCGGGAGTCCGGTGGCGAGGTCGAGGCGCAACGACGGCCGTTGCCCCCGCAGGTCCCGCACGGCGCCGATGAGCAGGTCGTGGTCGCGGTACCGGTCCTCCCCCGCCGTGAACACCGTGGCGGCGAGGGGCTCGGGCCACGGCTGACGCGCGTAGAAGTCGGTGTCGATGCCGACCGGGACGTACCGCGCCCGGTGCTCGGGCACGCCCCAGCCGTCGACCAGCAGCGGCAGGACCGGTCGGCACTGGGTGAACACCCGTTCGGCCCGGCCCAGCGCGCGGCGCACGAGCGCCGCCTGCAGCGGCGGGACGCCGTCCGGGTCGGTGAGCCAGCCGATCCCGGTGACGACCGGGGTCCGGCGGTGGCGCAGGGCCGCGGGCACCCCGGTGCGCTCGTCGTAGGCGAACACGACGTCGGCCCGGCGGCCCGACGTGCGGGCCAGTTCGACCAGTTCGAGCCCGCCGAGGCGGTGGCGCACGCTGCGGGCGACCCGCTCGGCGGCGCGGGGCAGGGTCACGGTGTGCGGATCGACCTCCAGGCCGTGGGCGCTCATCCGGTCGAGGCCGTAGGGCAGGGCGTCGGGCACCTCCTCGGCCGCGTGGCGACGGGCCCACCCGGCCGGATCGAGCCGGGCGGCGTACTCCACCCGCACCCGGACCCGCGCCGACGTCACACCAGCACGCTATCGCGTGGGAAGATGTTTCACCTCACGGTAGTCTCACCTGCATGCCCGCGCGTGCCCCGAGCATCGCGCGCGCCGTCGGTGTCCAGCTCGCGGGCCGCGCGCTGGGAACCCTGGCCTCGCTGGTCACCGTCGCGGTCACCACCCGCTACCTCGGGGTCCAGGCGTACGGCGTGCTCACCGCGGCGATCGTGTTCGTCAGCCTGTGGTCGAGCCTCACCGAACTCGGAGTCGGCGCGACCATCGTGCGCAAGGTCGGCGACGGTTCGGGCGACCTGCACACGTTGGTCCGCGTGAACATCGGTCTCTCGCTGCTCTACGGCATCCCGTTGACGGCCGTGTGTGCGCTGGTCGGCGTCCTGCTCGTCCACCGCGGCCAGAGCGACCTCGCCCCGGTGCTGGTCATCGTCTCGCTCGGCCTGGCGCTGCAGACGCTGTCGACCTGCCTCGGCCCGGTGTTCGCCGTCGCCGTGCGCTTCGGACCGGTCGCGCTCGGCGACGCACTCTCGAGGATCGGCTCGCTCGCGGCGACCTTGCTCGTGGTGACGGCCGACGGCGGGCTGCGCTGGATCGCCGCGGTGCAACTGCTGCCACCCGTCGTCGTCATCGTCGTGTCGTTCCTCGCGGCCCGCGCCCACGGGCCGGTGCGGCCGTCGTTCGACGTCCGCGCGGCCGGCCGACTGGTCCGCGAGAGCCTGCCGATCACCGCGGTGGGGATCGTGGGGGTCCTCTACTGGCGCGCCGACGGCCTGATCCTGACCCTGGTCGGCGACGCCGCCGAGGTCGCGGCGTACGGCCTGGGCTACACGATCGCCTTCAACCTCGCGGTGGTCTCGACCTTCTACCTCAACTCCTCGCTGTCGACGATGACCACGGCGTTCCCCCGCGACCGCGCCGAGTTCGCAGGACTCGTCCGACGCGGCCTCGAACTCATGCTGTTCATGGGGGCGCCGGTCGTCGCGTTCGGCGTGCCGCTCGCGGGTCCGGTCGTCGAACTCATCGGGTCACGCGAGTTCGTCGACGTCACCCGCGTGCCGCTGATGCTGCTGCTCGTCGCGGTCGTGCTGACGTTCGGGACCGGGCTGGTCGGGCAGGCGTTGTTCGCCGCCCACGAGCAGAAGTTCCTGCTGGGGCTCAACATCGTGAACCTGGTCGTCAACATCGGCCTGAACCTGGCGCTCGCGCCGGCCTTCGGCGCGGTCGGCGTCGGTGCTGCACTCATCGCCAGCGAGGTGTCGGGTCTGGTGGTGTGCCTCTGGAAACTCCGACGGGTGTGCGGGTTGCGCCTGCCGGTCGCGGGGCCGGTCCGCCTGCTGCTGCCGGTCGCGGTCGGCGTCGCGGTGCTCGTGCCGCTGCGTCACCTGCCGGTGGTCGTGCCCCTCGCCGCGGCGCTCGTGGCCTACCTGGGGGTCAACCTCGCGATCGGCCCGGTCACACCGCGGGTCCTTCGCGGGTTGTTCGCGCGCGGGGACGTCGAGGCGGTGAGCCCGTGACCCTCGCCGTGCTCGTGGTCTCCTACCGCCGGGCCGAGCTGCTGGAGGCCTGCCTGCGCTCGGTCGCGGAGCACCTGCCGGACTCACCGGTGGCCGTGTGGGACAACGCGTCGGACGGCACGCCGGCCGTGCGCGAGGTCGCGGGCCGGAACCCCCACGTGCACTGGGTGTTCTCCCCCACCAACGTCGGGTTCGCGGCCGCGGTGAACGGGTTGGCGGCGGAGCTCGCGCCGGACCACGACCTGCTGCTGCTCAACCCCGACGCCGTCCTCACCGGGGACCTCGGTCGGAGCCGCGCGCTGCTCGAGATGCCCCGGGTGGCAGCCGTCGCCCCACGCGGCGACGGCACCGACACCGCCCACCGGCCGCTCACCCTGGTCCGGGCGCTGGTGTCGGAGGCCGGCCACGCCGACCGGTTCCGCGGACGCCGGTGGTCCGATCTGTACGCCGGAACACCTGACGAGGTCGAGGGATACCTCACCGGCGCCTGCTTGTTGATCGCCCGGGCGGCGTGGGACGAGCTCGGCGGGTTCGACGACTCGTTCGCGCTCTACGGCGAGGAAGCGGACCTGCAGCGCCGGGCACGGGAGGCCGGCTGGCGGCTGCTCCTCGCGCCCGAGACCGGTCACACCCACACCACGGCCGGGACGGTCGCCGACGACCCGCTGCTCGCCCGGCGCAGCCGCGACCTGTTGCACGAGGCCCAGGCCCACCGGCTGCAGACGACGGCGGGCGTCCACCGCGCCGACGCCTACGCGGCCGGGGTGGGCGTCCTGGAACGGGTGCAACGATCCAAACGCACCGTTGCACCACGCACCGGTTCGCCGGCCGTGGTGTTCTCCACCAACACCCTCGACGTCGGCGGTGCCGAGCGCCTGCAGGTCCACCTCGCCAACGCCCTGGCCGAACGCGGGCTCGACGTCACCATGGTGTGCGTCCAACG
Organism: Jatrophihabitans sp. YIM 134969; assembly: GCF_054456675.1. Lineage (NCBI taxonomy): Bacteria > Bacillati > Actinomycetota > Actinomycetes > Jatrophihabitantales > Jatrophihabitantaceae > Jatrophihabitans > Jatrophihabitans sp. YIM 134969. Next base: position 45,640 of record NZ_JBTJEQ010000014.1, on the reverse strand, counting down.
GTTCGGCGCCCTCACGCCGTCGGTCTCGCCCGCGGTGCGGCTCGTGCGCCGCCCGTGGTGGGCGGCCGGCTCGCTGCCGTCCCGCCCCGGCCGCGCCGTGCTGTTGACCAACGAGACCCACACCGAGGCCGGTCTCGCCCTCGGCTGGCGCACCGGTCGCCGTGACCGCCGCTGGTTCGTCGCGGCCCACACACCCGTCGCGCCCGACGGCCCGACGTACTCAGGGCACCTGGTCGCGGCGATGCGGCGCGCCGACGGCATCGTCGCGCTGTCGTCGTCGCACGCGACCGACCTGCGCCGCCACCACCACCTCGGCGACCGTTTCGTCGTCATCGGCAACGGTGTGACGACCGCGGAACCCACCGCTCCGGTCGCCGACGACGGGCCGGTGCGACTGGTCTTCGTCGGCCGGATGGTCGAGCTCAAGAACCCGCACCTGCTCGTCGCGGCGTTGGACCGGTTGCCGCCGTCCCTGCCCTGGACGCTCGACCTCTGGGGTGACGGCCCGGACCGCGCCCGGTTGGAGGCGCTCACCCCGTCGCACCTACGCGAGCGGGTCCGGTGGCGTGGGTGGGCCGCCGACCCGGGGGCGGCGATCGCCGCGGCCGACCTGCTGTGCCTGCCCAGCCGGGCGGAGGTGTTCCCGCTGACGGTGCTCGAGGCCATGGCCCGCGGCGTGCCGGTGATCGCGTCCGGCGTCGCGTCCGTCCCCGAGATCCTCGATCGGGGCCGGGCAGGCCTCGTCGTCGAACCCGTGACCGTCGAGGCGTGGGCCGCCGCGCTCGGCGACCTGCTCCCCGACCGCGCGCGGCTGCGCGCCCTCGGCGCCGCCGGGCGGGAACGGATGCTCGCGAGCTACACCCTCGAGGCGACCGTCGACCGGTACGAGACGCTGGTCCGGGAGGCGTTCGGGTGAAGGTGCTGTGGTTGTCGCCGTGGTTGCGCGGTCTGGCCCGCGTGCAGGTCGACGCGTTGGCGGCGCGCGGGGTAGAGACGCTGCTGATCACCTCGGACCAGCACCCCGAGACCCGTGGGGCCGCGCGGCCGGACGAGATCGTCGTCCGACCCTCACCCAAGCGACCCGCGTCGTGGCCGGAGTTCCGCCAGGCCTGGCAACAGGCCCGGCAGTTCGCCCCGGACGTCGTCGTGGCCGAGCTCGTGCGCGACCCGCGCTGGAGTGTCTTCGCGCGGCTCGCACCCGTCGTCCACGCCGTCCACGACGACGAGCCGCACGACGTCTCCGAGCGCCCGCCGCCCTGGACACGCGCTGTCGAGGGCACGTGGCAACGCAGCGCCGCCCAGACCGTCGTGTTCAGCGAGTACGTCGCCGACGTCATGGCCGTGCGCGGGGTCGAGGCGACGGTCGTGCCCCTCACCTCGGACCTGCCCGACACCGCCGTCCCGGAGCTGGTGCCGGCCGATCGACGCCGCGACGTCGTCCTGGTCGGGCGGTTGCTGCCGTACAAGAACGCGCCGGTCGCCTTCGCCGCCTGGGAGCGTCACCGGACCGGCCCGGCGTTCCGCGGCGACCGGCTGGTGCTCGTCGGCGGAGGTGACCCCGGCCCGCTGCCCGCAGGGGTCGTCCACCGCGAGGGGACGTACCGGTACGACGACGTCGTCCCGACCCTCGCCGCGGCCAAGGCGTCCCTGGTCCACTACCGGCACGCGTCGCAGAGCGGGACCCAGCTGCTCGCCATGCAGCTCGGGGTCGCACCGATCGCCTCACCGCGCGGGGCGTTGTTCACGACCCAGCCGCCGGACGCGCCGGTGGTCGACGTCGACGACGTGGACGGTCTCGTGGCGGCCCTCGACCGGTTGGCCGACCCGCTCGTCGCCGCCGAGGTGGGCACCGCCGCCCGTCGCCACTACCGCGACCACCACGCGGTCGACCACGCCGCGGCCGCCTGGCTCGAGGTCCTCAGCCGCGCGGCGGGGTGAGCCCCGCCCAGATCCCGGTGAGCCGCTCCCACCACCCGGCGGCGTCGAGCGTCTCGACACTCGCCCGGGCGCGATCGGCGATCGCCCGCCGGCGTTCCGGGTCGTCGAGCATCGCCCGCAGCGCCCGGGCGATCGCCTCGGGGTCACCGACGTCGACGAGGACACCGTTGTCGCCGTCGTGGACCAGGTCCGGCAGGCCGCCGACCGGCGTGACGATCGGGACGAGTCCGAACGCCATGGCCTCGATCAGGGCCATGGGCAGCGCTTCGTCGTAGCTCGGCAGGACGAACACCTGCGACCGGGCCAGCAGGTCGTCGCGCGCCGCGGGCTCCAACCAACCGTGCACCTCGACGGTCCCGGTGAGCCCGAGCGCCTCGACGTCGGCGCGGACCTGCTCGATCTCGCCGTCGCCCGCGGTGACCACGTGCAGGCGCGCCCGCTCGTCCGGCGTCAACCGGGCCACCGCCGCGACCAGGTCGCCGACGCCCTTGCGTTCGCCGTAGCGCCCCAGGAACACCACGCCCATCGGGGCGTCGGCGTCGGAGTCGGGCCAGGCGCGGGTGTCGTCGGGCAGGCTGGCCGGGTTCGCGACCTCCTCGACGTGCTCGGGGGCGACGTCGAGGCGGTGGCGGTACACCTCGCGCTGCGACGGGCTCAGCACCACGACGGCGTCGGCCTGCAACGTGCGACGGGTGAGCCGCCGGGCCGTCGCCGACAGGCCGTCGTACCAGGTGGCGAAGTTGAAGCTGTGCGCGTGCAGCACGACCGGCACGCCGCGGCGGCGGGCGAGCGCCATCGGGATCGCCTTGCGGGCCACGCTGCCGCCGTGCGAGAGGTGCACGTGCAGCACGTCGACCTCGCGGCGGCGCAGCAGCAGGCCCACGCGGGCCACCCCGGTCACCCAGGTGACCAGCCGCCCGAGCGCGCCGACGTCGCGGTAGGTCGGCACGACGGTGAGCGCGACGGACGGGTCGGCTGCGGCCTCCAGCGCCATCAGCCGGACGACGCTCGCCATCCCCCCGCGGCTGTCGGGGCCGGCCGGGGCGTTGCCCACGACCACCACGCGGAGTGGCCGGTCCGGGGTGCACGCGTTCACGATGGCACCAAACTAGGCCCACGGTCGTTACAGTCACGTTCCCGGGTCCGATGCCGTGACCCGACGTCCGTTCTGCTCCGGGAGTGCCGCGTGAGCCCTGCTGTCCGCCGCCGGATCCCCGCGTGGGCCGTGGCCGCGTTGGTCGCGGGTTCCCTGCTCGTCTCGCTCCAGGTCTCCGCGCCGAGCCCGGCGGGGGCGACGCCCGCCGCCACAGCGCCCGCGATCGACCTCGGCAGCGGCTTCGTCACCCTGCCCAGCGAGGCCACCCGGTGGGTCGCCGCCCACCCGGACGACAGCCGCACGCCGCGGATCCGGTCCCGGATCACCAGCCGACCGGCCGCGCTGTGGCTGACCGGCCCGGAGAGCTACCCCAACCTCACCGACGCCGTGCGCCGCGCTCGCGCCGCGGACGGCACGCTCGTGCTGACCCTCTACGACATCCCCGGCCGCAACGACGGCATCGCGCCACCCTCGACGGTGACCCCGGCGCAGTACCGGACGTTCGTCGACCGGGTCGTCGCGATCCTCGGCACCACCCGCGCGGCCGTCGTGGTCGAGCCCGACGCGCTGTGGTTCGTCGACCGCCAGACCCCGCCGGGGACCAAGGCCTACACGCAGCGGATGGCCTCGCTGCGCTACGTCGTCGACACGTTCACCGCCCGGGCGCCCGGCAGTCGGCTCTACCTCGACGCCGGCACCTCGTCGGGCTCGGTGACGCCGGCCCGCATGGCCGCGCTGCTCGACGCCGCGGGGGTGGCGAAGGTCGGCGGCTTCGCGGTCAACGTCAGTTCGTTCGCCCCCAACGGCGAGATCGAGCCGTACGCCGCGGCGGTCCGCTCGGCCCTGCGCACGCGGTTCGGACTGACCGACCCGCGTTTCGTCGTCGACACCAGCCGCAACGGCAACGCGACGTGGGACGGCACGTGGTGCAACCCCGCCGGTCGACGTCTGGGCGTGCCGCCGGCGCTCTACGTCGACGCGACCGGGCTCGACGCCACGCTGTGGGTGAAGCAGCCGGGGACGTCCGACGGCGACTGCGGCAACGGTCCGGGCAGCTACGGCGGCCAGTTCCTGCCGGCCGTGGCCTACCAGCAGGCCCGCTGAACGGGCGCCACCCCCGTCCCACACCCCGGTGTTTTGAACCTGTTCAAACGTCAGGCATCATGGGCTGCGTGCCATTCCTGGGTCACAACCCCTACGAGGGGCTCGACGTCAGCCCCGACGCCACCGCGTCCCTGCCCACCGCTGCGGCCGCCGCAGCCGACCCCATCGCCCGCGCCCGGGTGACGGTCCACCGGTACGCGGTGGACGCCGTCGACGAGGCCATGCTGGTCGACCTGCTCGGACTCGGCGAGACCGAACCCGCCTGAGGTCGGTCGTCCTCGGCTAGAGCTTGTGCCAGATCGCGTCGCCGACGGCGAAGGCGGCGTAGCAGAGCAGACCGATCGCGACCACGGTCAACAGGTACGGCCCGTACGACTCGTCGGCCACCGACCGCAGCGCGGCGTCGACGCCACCCGCCTTGTCGGGATCGGCCGTCACGGCCGCGGCCACGACGAGGATGCCCGCGAGCGCGAAGACCACGCCACGGGCCGTGCTGCCGATGACCCCCAACGTCACGACCACCTTCTCGGCCTGCTGGTTGCCGTGGAACTCCAGGTCGTCACGGAAGGACCGGCGCGGACCCTCGGACGCGAGGTACGCCCCGATGCCGAAGACGACGACCCCGACCAGGCCGACCAGGAACCGGCCCGCGGGCCAGTCCTGCATGACCCGCGCCGACAACGTGCGGTACTTGTCGCCCTGCTGCGCCTTACCGGGATCACCCGCGGCGATGTTGGCCGAGATGATCGCGATCGGGATGTACGCGACGCCCTCGAGACCGGACTTCAACCGGCCCTTCCAGTCCCGCTCCCCCGACGACGTCCCCGCGACGAGCTCGGACAGGCGCCACAGCACGTAGAACGCGACGCCGACGACCAGCAGCCACAGCACGAACTTCCCGGCCGGTTGCTGACCCAGGGCCGTCAACGCCCCGGCCTGGTCGGCGTCGTCGGGTTGCGACCCGAAGGCCAGCTGCAGCACGACGACGGCGAGCGCGCCGTAGACGACCGCCCGCGACGCCATCCCGACCCGCGCCAGGGCGCGCCCCACCGGGCTGCGGCGACCGCGACGGACCTGACCCTCGACCTGGTCCGAGACGTCGCGCTCGGTGCCTGTGTGGGGATTCACCCGGACGTCGTTCCCACTTCGAAGCGCACCGGCACCTCGTCGGGCTTGCGGAACACGAGACCGTGCGGGCGGGGCACGTCACCCGCCGCGCGGAGACCAGGCAGGCCGTCGAGGACGGCCCGCACGGCGCGGCGGGCCTCGAGCCGGGCGAGGTCCATCGCGATGCACACGTGGGGCCCACGGGCGAACGCCAACTGCTGGCGCAGGTCGGGTCGGGTCGGCAGGAACCGGTCGGGCTCGGCGAAGACGGCGGGGTCACGGTTGGCGCCCGCGATCGACACGCGCACCAGGTCGCCGCGCGGCACGGTGACCCCGGCGATCTCGACGTCGGCGGTGGCGTAACGGTCCACGACGGCCGCCGCGGGTTCGAGCCGCAACGACTCCTCCACGACAACCGCGTCGAGCGACGGGTCGGCGGTGACCGCGCTGCGGACGTCGTCGTGGTCGAGCAGGTGGACCAAGGCGTTGGCGATCATGCCTTCGGTGGTCTCGATGCCGCCGAACATCATCACGGCGGCGTCGGCCACGATCTCGTCGGTCTCGAGCGCCCCGACCGCTTCCCCGAGCAACGAATCGGTGTTGCTCACTGCAACGGTGACGTGTTCGCGCAGTGCCGTCATCGCGGTCGCGGCGTCGGGCGCCGGGCGGCGGCCGGCCGTGATGTCGGAGACGGCCTGCACGATCGCGGCGTACCAGCGCAGGACGGTGGCGGAGTCGGTCGGTGGCAGTCCGAGGACCCCCGCGACCACCGCGACCGACAGCGGCCCGGCGACCGCCGCGCGCAGGTCGGCGTGTCCGTCGGGGCGGATGCGGTCGACCAACTCGGCGGCCAGGGTGTCGACCCGACCCGCGAAACGCCCCTCGACCCGCGCGGGGCGGAACGGCTCGACGAACGGTGCCCGGTGCCGACGGTGGGCGGCGCCGTCGAGCGACAGCATGCTGGGGCCCACGACCTGCGCGGTCGAGAACCGCGGGTCGTCGACGGTGAAGGAGCGGTCGTCCCGCATGACCGCGACGGCCGTGGCGTGACCGGTGACCAACCAGCCGTCGATCGCGGGCAACCGGGTCAGCGGGGCGTCGCGACGCAGTTCCGCGAGGACGTCCGCGGCGCGGGGCCCGGCGAGGTCGTCGAGGGTGACGGTCGCGGGGTCCACGGCGCGGAGCGTAGCCAGCTGGTCGGGTGGGGCTCTTCCGCCGCGGCGCGGATGCGGGTAGACCGGGCACCGTGGCTGCAGCGTGGCGCCGTTCCCTCGTCCTCGTCCCGATGCTCGTCGCGGGTCTCACGGTCTCGCGCGCCGTGGCCGCGTCCCCCGCGGAGGCAGCACCGGGCGCGCCACCCGCGGCGGCCACGTCCGGGCTCACCCCCGACCAGGCCGCCGAGCTGCTGCAGATCGCCCGTGACACGTGGCGTTTCTTCGGCGCCGACGTCGACCCGGTCACCGCGCTGCCGCTGGACCACCTCGGACCGGGCACGGTACGCGGGGGCTACACGTCGGCCGCGAACATCGGGGTCTACCTGTGGTCGGTCGTGTCGGCCGCCGACCTCGGACTGGTGAGCCGCGCCGACGCCACCGCGCTCGCGGCGAAGACCCTGCGCACCGTGGCCCGGATGTCACGCTCGCACGGGCTGCTCTACCAGTGGTACGACACCGCGACGGCCGCGGTCATCAGCAACCCGGGTGAGCCCGCGTGCCCGACGAACGGGCCGCGGGCGCGTGACAACTGCTCGTTCCTCTCGGCCGTCGACAACGGCTGGTACGCCTCCGGTCTGTTCGTCGCCCGCCAGGCGCTGCCCGGGCTGCGGCCGCTGATCGCGCGGCTCACGGCCGACCTCGACTTCTCGATCTTCTACGACGACCGCCCGCAGACGAACTGCAACGTCAACGCCGACCTGGGCGGGCAACCGACCGGCCAGCAGTACGGCGGGTACTACGTCGGTTCCGGCCCGGCCGACTACCACAACGGTGCGCTGTACAGCGATCCGCGGATCAGCATGTACATCGGCATGGGGCTGAACCAGATGCCGGGCGACGTGTGGTGGCGGACCTGGCGCACGCTGCCACCGCGCCGGTGCAGCACCGACCCGTCGAACGCGTCGCAGGGGCAGTGGCCGGCGGCCGGCAGGTGGGTGACCTACACCGATCCCCGTTCACACAAGGCTTTCAAGGTGTGGGAGGGGCACTACACCTACCCCGGCACCGACCTGGACTACCTACCGACGTTCGCCGGCGGCATGTTCGAGGGCCTGATGGCGAACCTGGTCGTGCCGGAGACGACGTGGGGACCGAACGGGCTCGGGCGGGCCGACGCACTCACCGTGCAGGTGCACAAGAGGTACGCGCTCGAGACGCTCGGGTTCCCGGTCTGGGGGTTGTCGCCGTCGAGCACGGCCGACGACACCGGTGGCTACGGCATCTACGGCGTCGGCGGGTTGCAGTTCCCGGCCCGGTCGCAGCTGGCCATCTGCCCGACCTGCGCGACCGAGACGGCCGTGACCCCGCACGCGTCGTTCCTGGCGCTCGACGTCGCGCCAGTCGCGGCGTACCGCAACATCGCGAACCTGCGCCGCCTGTACCCCGGCGTGTACTCCGCGAAGGGCGGGTTCTTCGACGCCGTGAACCCGCTGACCGGTCAGGTCGGCCACCGCCGGCTGGTGCTGGACCAGTCGATGATCATGGCCGCGCTGGCCGACGTCCTCACCGCTCACGGCGGCCCCCGCCGCTGGTTCGCGGAGGACCCGGCCTCGCACGCCGCCCGCACGTACCTCGGGATCGAGACGATGACGCTGTCGGGAGCGGGCCCGACACCGTGACCCGGGTCAGCGGGCGAGTCGGAGTCCGCTGTAGGTCCAGCGCGCGCCGGCCGGGTAGAAGTTGCGGTAGGTCAGGCGTTCGTGGCCGGGCGGGGTGGCCGCACACGCCCCGCGCAGGACGTGCTGGTCGCTCATGAACTTGCCGTTGTACTCCCCCAGTGCGCCGTCCGCGGCGACGAAACCGGGGTACGGCAGGTAGGCGCTCGCGGTCCACTCCCAGACGTCGCCGATCATCGCGTCGCCCGCGAGGCCGGGGTGCACCCGGTCCGGGTCGAGCAGGCCGCCCCGGCCGTCGGCGATCGGGCCGGCCGCGACCTCCCACTCGAACTCGGTCGGCAGGCGGGCGCCCGCCCACTTCGCGAACGCGTCGGCCTCGTGGAACGACACGTGCACCACAGGCTCGCCCCCGCGCACCGGACGCCGGCCCGACAGGGTGAACGTGGTCCACCGGCCGTCGTCGTCGCGCTCCCAGTAGCCGGGCGCCTCCAGACCCTCGGCCTGCACGCGACCCCAGCCGTCGGACAGCCAGTGCGCCGACGTGCGGTACCCGCCGTCGGCCATGAACTCCAGCCAGTCGGCGTTCGTGACCTGCCGGTTCGCGATCTCGAAGTCCTCGACGAACACGCGGTGCCGCGGGCCCTCGTTGTCGAACGCGAAACCCTCGCCGTCGTGGCCGACGTCGACCAACCCGCCGCTCACCGCCCGCCACGTCTGCTCCGGCGCGGGCACGTCGTCCTCGTCGGGGCGGTCGACGTAGACCGGTCCGAACGGCTGCGTCGAGAGCAGGTGCTTCACGTCGGTGAGCAGCAGTTCCTGGTGCTGCTGCTCGTGGTGGGTGCCGGTCTCGACCAGCGTCAACGCCCGGTCGTCGAGTTCGCCGGCGTCGAGCAACTTGGTGACGGCGTCGTCGACGTGGGCGCGGTACCGGCCGACCTCCTCGACGCCCGGACGGGTGACCAGGCCGCGGTACGGCCGCGGGTGCCGCGGACCGATGGCCTCGTAGTAGGAGTTGAACAGGTAGCGGAACGTCGGGTCGAACTCGGTGTAGTCGGGCCGGTCGCGGAGCACGAACTCCTCGAAGAACCAGGTGGTGTGCGCCCGGTGCCACTTCGTGGGGCTGGCGTCGGTCATCGACTGCGGGGTCTGATCCTCGGCCGAGAGCCTCGAGGTCAGGGTGTCGGTCAACGTGCGCACCTGCTCGAAGCGAGCGGCGACACGGGTCGGGTCGAGCGGTGTTGCGGGCATGCGGTCCTCCTGGACGAGACGCGCCTTCTGTGTCCCGTGGCGTCGACGCCACGCGTGTCTGGCGGCTCCGGGGCCGCACTGCCTCTCCGTTCCCCGGGTGACATCACCCCGGCTGCCCACCATCGTGCGCCTCGGGTCCGACAACGCGCCACGCTCCCGGCGTGTCGCGGCCGCCCCGGGCATCCCACCCGGCGCGCTCTGGCGCTGCTCGCGCCGGTGCGAGCAGCGCCAGAGCCGTGACGGCGCGGAAGGTGGTGTGAGCGTCACCGGCCGACCCGCGCAACAACGCCCGGACCACCATCCGCGTCCGTGTGCTGGTTCCCGGGGTGGATCGCGCGTGCATCGCCCCGGGAACCGACACATCGACCGGCTTCCGGACGGGTGGGGGGCAGGTGGGGCGGGTGGGGCTCGAACCCACGACCCAGGGATTATGAGTCCCCTGCTCTGACCGGCTGAGCTACCGCCCCGTGGGGCGTCAGCGTGCCACACGGGCCGCGGCGAGCCGGGCACGGCGGCGGTGCAGGTAGCGCTGTTCGGGGGCGCTGCGGGTGAGGCGGGCGGCGGTGGCGTAGGCGGCGTCGGATTCCTCGATCCGCCCGGCGGTCTCCAGCAGGTGGGCGCGGACGGCGTGCAGGCGGTGGTGGCGGGCCATGGCCGGGTCGTCGGTCAGCGGGGCGAGGCGGGCGAGGCCGGCGTCGGGGCCGGACACCATGGCCTCGGCGACCGCGAGGTTCACGGTGACGGCGGGGCCGGGGCGAGGGCGTCGAGCATGAGGTAGAGCTCGCGGATCTGCGGCCAGTCGGTGTCGGCGTACGTCGGGGCCTCGGCGTGGACCGCGGCGATGGCGGCGCGCAGTTGGTGCGGCCCGACGGGGCCGCGCGGGAGGACGGCCTCGACCAGCGCGACGCCCTCGGCGAGGAGGCTCGGGTCCCACCGCGTGCGGTCCTGTTCCGCCAGCGGGACCAGGTCGCCGGCCGCGTCGGTGCGGGCGGCGCTGCGCGCGTGGGTGAGCAGCATGGTGGCGAGCGCGCCGGTGACCTCGTCGTGGCCGGGCAGGGCGGCGTGCAGCTGCCGGGTCAGGCGGATCGCCTCGTTCGTCAGCGACACGTCGAGCAGTCGGTCGCCGCCGCTGGTCGCGTGTCCCTCGGTGAACACAAGCATCAGCACGTCGAGGACGGCGTCGACGCGGGCCGGCAGATCGACGGGTGAGGGAGCGAGCACGGGGGTGTCCTGGGCGGCGAGGGTCGCCTTGGCCCGGCTGATCCGCTGCCCCATCGTGCTCTCCGGCACCAGGAAGGCCGCCGCGATCTGCGCGGTCGTCAGTCCGCCCACGGCTCGGAGCGTCAGCGCGACCTGCGCCGGGCGGCGCAGCGCGGGGTGGCAGCACCACACGAACAACGCGAGCGTGTCGTCGCGGTCGGGGACGGGAACGTCAGCGCCCGCCGAGGTCTCCGCGTCCGCGGGGCGCGTGACGAAGTCGGCGAGCTCCCGGTTCGTCCGGGCGGTCTCGCTGCGCCGGGCGTCCACCAGACGCCGCGACGCGACCCGGATCAGCCACCCGCGCGGCCGGTCCGGGACACCCTCCACCGGCCACTGCCGCGACGCGGCGAGCAACGCCTCCTGGGTGGCGTCCTCGCACGCGGCGACGTCGCCGTGGCGCCGGACCAACGCGCCGAGGACGTGCGGCGTCTCGCGGCGCCACACGTCCTCGAGCGGGGTCACTGGTCGTCGCCGCCCGGCCACATCGCGGGACGCAGCTCGATCGTGTCGCCGGGACTGGCGAACTGCACGGCGATCTCCTCGGCGCGGGCCCCGTTCTCCACGTCGAGCAGGAAGAACCCGGCCAGGTGTTCCTTGGCCTCGGAGTACGGGCCGTCGGTCGGGGTGGTCGGGCCGCCTCCGGACCACCGGTAGAGGCGGGCGTTCGCCGGATCTCCCAGCGCCTCCCCGCCGACCAGTTCCCCGTTCGCCGACAGCTCCTCGAGCAGGGCGTCGAACTGTGCGGACATCGCCTCCCGCTGCTCCGCGGGCAGCTCGAGGAACTCCGCGTTGAAGTCGCCGGTCGGGTGGCCCCACGGCTGCGGGTTGGAGTGGATGAGCAGGACGTACTTCACGTCGTGTTCCTCTCGGTCGTGGGCCGCGACCGGTGCCGCGGCCTCACCGGAGACGTCGGAGCCGGTCGACGTCCTTCGACATCACCGCGCGGCCGTCACCAGTCGACCGGCTCGGCGAGCGCGACCGACGCCACCGACGTCAGCGGCAACGACGGCAGCAGGCAGGCCTGGTAGGCGTGGTAGACGTCGGGCTTGCCGTGCCAGGTCGTGCTCGACACCGTCATCTCGGGCGTGAGCTCGTGGTGCCAACTCCCCTGCCGCCGGTCGACGAAGTAGTCCTCGATCTCCCGCCACCACGACTGCGCGACCTCGGCCACCCGGTCGTCGCCGGTGCAACGGGCGAGGGCGTCGGCCGCGAGCACGCCTTCGGCCATCACCCAGTGCATCCGGGTGGTCGTGACGGGTGTGCCGTCCCAGTCGGTGGTGTAGACGAACCCGGGGTGGCCGTCGGAACGCCAGCCGTCACCGACGGCCTGGTCGAACAGCGCCACGGCCGACTCCACCAGCCACGCCGGCGGCTCGGAGGTCCGGGCCAGCGAGGAGTGCAGGTCGACGAGCAACCGGGACCACTCCAGACCGTGGCCCGGGGTCGCGCCGTACGGGCGGAACGGGTCCCCCGGGCGGTCGGCGTTGTAGTCCGGCAGCGGCGACCACTGCGCGTCGTGGTGCTCGACCACCCGCCAGTCGTGCGCGCGGGCCTCGGTGTGGATGAGGTGCTGCGCGATCGACAGCGCCCGCTGCCGCCACGCCTCGTCGCCCGAGACGTCGGCCGCGGCCAGGTAGGCCTCGACCGCGTGCATGTTGCTGTTGGCGCCGCGGTAGAGCTCGAGGTTGCCGAAGCTGTGGTCCCACGACTCGACCGCGCGGCCCTCGTCGTCGCGCCAGAAGTGGTCGAGCACGGTCCGCTGGGCCTGGTCGAACAACTCCGGCGCGCCGTCCACCCCCGCGGCGGTCGCACTGGCCGAGGCCAGCAGGACGAACGAGTGCTCGTAGTTCGCCTTGGTGGTGTCGGTGGGGCGGCCGTCGGCACCGAGGGCGGCGAACCAGCCGCCGTACTCGGTGTCGGCGTGGTCGTCGACCAACGACCGCACCCCGCGGGTGGCGAGATCGGCCGCACCGGGCATGCCCTGCCGCGCGGCGAGGCTCCACACGTGGGTCATCCGCGCGGTGATCCAGAGCTGACGGCCCTCGGACGCGTCGATGCCGCCGGTGTCGTCGAGCCACCCGAAGCCGCCGCCGGGATCGGCCGCACCCCGCCCGAAGTCGAGCAGGCGGGCGGCTTCGGCCCTGCGCCAGGCCGGGTCACCGGGACGTGCGTCGTGCGGGTTCACGGGACCGAACCCTACGGCCGCGCCCACCGCCGTCACGGCCAGCCTGGGATCCACGGTGCGCGGTCGGTGGCGACGTTGCCCCACGGGCCGCCGTCGTCGAGCCAGCCGGGGTCGTCGGGGCGCGCGTCGCGCCACCGCCAGGCCCGTTTGCCCGCCCGCACCTCGAGGACGACGGCGTGGGGTTGGGTGTGTCCGCGCACCAGCTGACAGCGTCCGTGACGGCCGGTGGCGACGCAGCGCATGTGCCGGTCGATCCACTCGGCCCAGGGCGCGGAGGTCGGGTACCCCGGCGCGCCCTCCCGGTCCACCGACACGGACATCAGTAGAACACGTGTTCGACTTTGCGTCCCGCTCGGTGGTCGGGCTCCGGATCGTCCGACACCCTGCCGAACACCCTGCCGAACACCCGGGGTGCGAGCACCGGGCCGAGCGGGTCCTGGGGCCGGAGACGCCGCTGCCCCTCCCCGCACGGAGCGGAAAGGGGCAGCGGTGGTGCGTCGGGGGACGTCAGGCGATGATCGCGCCCTCGGTCGCGCTGACGTCGTCCTTCTTGGCCCGGACGATCACGGCGGTCACGAGCGTGGCCGCACCGATGAGGATCGCGCCGATGAAGAAGGCGTGGTGGTACCCGGTGATGAGCGACTGCAGGTAGCTCATGACGTCCTGCGGAGCCGCCTGCTTCTGGACGATCTGCGCCTGGACCTGCGGGATGCTGATGCCGTACGAGTCGGCCTTCGAGTCCCGGGCGCTGATGAACAGCGTGGACAGCAAAGCCGTGCCGAGCGCGCCACCGACCTGCTGGGTGGTGTTGAGCATCGCGCTCGCCACACCGGCGTCCTGGCCCCCGATGCCGACGAGCGACAGGCTCGCGAGCGGCACGAAGACCAGCGCCATGCCGATGCTCATGATCAGCTCCGACGGCAGCACGTGCGCGGCCCAGGACGAGTCCTGCTCGAGCTGGGTCAGGTAGAACAGGCCCAGCGTGGCGAGCACGCCACCGACGACCATCAACGGCTTCGGACCGAACCGCGGCAGCAGCGAGCTGGCCAGACCGGCGGTGACGATGATGCCGCCGCTGAACGGCAGGAACGCGAGACCCGCCTTGACCGGCGAGTACTGCAGGTTGATCTGGAAGTAGTAGGTCAGGAACAGGAACATCGCGAACAACCCGGCACCGATGAGCAGCGAGGTCAGGTAGGCCGCACCGCGGTTGCGGTCGAGCACGATCCACAACGGCAGCAGGGCGTGCGGCGAGCGGGCCTCGACCACGACGAACGCCACCAGGGCGACCACGGCGATCGCGAGGCACACCAGCGTCGAGGTGGCGGTCCAACCGACACCCTCCTTGGCCGCCTCGGTGAAGCCGTAGACCAGCGCGACCAGGCCGCCGGTGATGAGCACGGCTCCGGGGATGTCGTACTTGGTGTTGCCCGTGGCCTTGCTCTCGTGCACCACGGCGAAGCCCGCGACGGCCGCGACGATCGCGATCGGCACGTTGACGAACAGGCACCAGCGCCAGTCGAGGTACTCGGTCAGCACGCCGCCGAGGATCAGTCCGATGGCGGCACCACCGCCGGAGATCGCGCCGTAGACGCCGAACGCCTTCGCGCGTTCCTTGGCGTCGGTGAACGACACCGTGATCAGCGACAGCGCGGCCGGTGCGAGGAGTGCGGCGAACGCACCCTGCAGGGCGCGGGCGCCGAACAGCATCCCGCCGTTGACGGCGGCGCCACCGAGCGCGGACGCACCGGCGAAGCCGATGAGGCCGATGAGGAACATGCGCTTGCGGCCGACGTAGTCGGCGATGCGGCCGCCGAGCAGCAGCAGGCTGCCGAACGCCAGGGCGTACGCGGTGATGACCCACTGGCCGTCGACCTGGTTCACGCCGAGACCGGTGGGCTTGGGCTGCTCGATGGACGGCAGCGCGACGTTCACGATGGACGCGTCGAGCACGACCATCAGCTGCGAGACGGCGATGATCGCGAGCGCGAGCCATCGGCGGGGGTCGGGCGCGGCCACGGGTGTGGACGCGCCCTTCGAGACGTCGACGCGGGTCGCGTCGTCGGGTACGGCGGTCATCTCGGGTCCTCTCGGGATCAGGTGGTTCAGACGTGCGCGACCGCGCGGCTGCCCGTGAGCAGCGGCAGCAGCACGGAGTCGACGAGTCGGCTCACGAACGGCTCGTCGACCGGCTCACCGGTGACGAGCAGTCGCATGAACACGACGGCGGGGACGAGGTCGACGACGACGTCGGTGTCGACCCCCGGTTCGATGTCGCCGCGGGCGACGGCCCGCTGCAGCCAGGCCGCCGCGGCTTCGCGACGGCAGGACACGGTCTGCTCGCGCACCATCGCGGCGAGCTCGGGATCCGAGCGCATCGCGCTCGCCAGGCCGACCATGAGGCCGGCGTCGTTCTCGGTGAGGTCCGCGACGAACGCGAGGATGCCCTGCACCATGTCGGTCCGCAGGTCACCGGAATCCGGCATGACCGACATCGCGAGCGGGCGGCACCGCAGGGCCTCGGCGACGAGCCCGGCCTTGCCGGACCAGCGCCGGTAGATCGTGGCCTTGCTCGCCTTGGCGCGGGCGGCGACCGCCTCGATCGTCAGCCGCTCGTACCCGGACTCGGCGACCAGGTCGCGGGTCGCGGTGAGGATGGCCGCCTCGCGCTCGGCGTCGCGGGGACGCCCGGTCCGACCACCGGCACACAACTGCACGACCGACCCCCTCACGTCACAGCGCCCGCACACCCCACGCCGGACGTCCGCCCACTCTGGCGGCTCCGACTTACGAAACGCAACCGTTTTGATTCGGTTCCGCTGTGAGCGAAGCTCACGGGACCCGAACCTGCCGCAGGGGTCTGACAACGGGTGCTCACCGGCCAGGTCAGGTGAACGGGTCATGAACGAGGGGTGACGCCTCGGTAGCCTGCGCAGCTGTGCGCATCACGCCCCGTGGG
Source organism: Jatrophihabitans sp. YIM 134969 (assembly GCF_054456675.1). Lineage (NCBI taxonomy): Bacteria > Bacillati > Actinomycetota > Actinomycetes > Jatrophihabitantales > Jatrophihabitantaceae > Jatrophihabitans > Jatrophihabitans sp. YIM 134969. Next base: position 29,913 of record NZ_JBTJEQ010000014.1, on the reverse strand, counting down.
TCCGTCTTCTACGACTTGTTCACCGAAGCCGGGGCGAACATCGCGCAGGCCGCCGATGTCCTCGTCGTCCTCTCGAACCAGGACGCCGACCGCCGCTCGATCGCCGAACGCATGCGGGAGCTGGAACACCAGGGCGACACGGTGAGCCACCGGATCTTCCGGGAGGTCAACACCAGCTTCATCACGCCGTTCGACCGCGACGACATCTACCGGCTCGCGAGCGCGCTCGACGACGTGCTGGACGCCATGGAGGAGGTCTCGGACTTCATCGAGCTCGCCGACGTCGGCGTGTTGCCCGAGCAGGTCGGCGACCAGCTGCGCCTCGTGCAACGGTCCGCCCGGGAGACCGCGACGGCCATGAGCCGGCTGCGGACGCTGTCGGACCTGGAGCCGTACTGGATCGAGGTCAACCGACTCGAGAACGAGGCCGACCGCGTCCACCGCAAGCTGCTGTCCAAGCTGTTCAGCGGCATGTACGAGCCGCTCCAGCTGCTCAAGCTGCGCGAGGTGGCCGACCGGCTCGAGGACTCCTCCGACGCCCTCGAGCACGTCGCGCACGCGGTGGAGACCATCGCGGTGAAGGAGTCGTGACCCTCGCCCTCGTCGTCACGATCGTGGTCGTGGCCTTGGGCTTCGACTACACCAACGGCTTCCACGACGCGGCCAACGCGATCGCGACGTCCGTGTCGACCCGGGCGCTCACCCCGCGGGTGGCGCTCGCGATGGCGGCGCTCGCCAACGTCGCCGGCGCCCTCATCTCGACCGAGGTCGCGAAGACCGTCGGCTCCGGCATCATCGACCCGCCCACCGGGACCGACGGGCTGACCGTGGTCCTCGCCGCGCTCGTCGGGGCGATCGCCTGGAACCTGCTGACGTGGTGGTTCGGTCTGCCGTCGTCGTCCTCGCACGCCCTCATCGGCGGCCTGGTCGGCGCCGCCCTCGCCGCGGCGGAGACCGTGAAGTGGGCCGGGGTGTGGGAGAAGGTCGTGCTGCCCATGGTCGTCTCGCCCGTGATCGGACTGGTCCTCGGCTACCTGTTCATGGTCGCGCTGCTCTGGATCTTCCGGCGCGCCAACGCGCACCGGGCCGCCAGGGGCTTTCGCTGGGCGCAGATCGCCAGCGCCGCGGCGATGGCCTTCGGTCACGGCACGCAGGACGCCCAGAAGACCATGGGCGTCATCGCCCTCACGCTCGTGGTCTCCGGCCACCTCGACCCCGACGCCGGCATCCCGCTCTGGGTCATCCTCGCGGCCGCCGGAGCCATCTCGTTGGGCACCTACGCCGGCGGTTACCGCATCATGCGCACGGTCGGGCGCCGCATCTACGCCCTCACCCCCGTCAGCGGGTTCGCGGCCCAGACCGTCGCGAGCGGCGTGCTCATCGGGGCGGCGCAACTCGGCGTCCCGCTGTCGACCACCCACGTCATCAGCACCTCGATCATGGGCGTGGGCGCCACCCGACGGCTGTCGGCCGTGCGGTGGGGTGTGGCCCGCAGCATCGTCGCCGCCTGGGTCATCACCATCCCGGCCGCCGGGGTGGTCGCGGCCCTGGTGTACCTGCTGCTGCGCCTGTTCCAGGTCTAGGCAGAGGTCCCAGCGACACGTCTCCCCGTCACAGCCACCCCACGGCCCGCTCCGGGAACCACGACACGACCGCAGGTGTTGACCAGGCATGAGATCGACGACCAACGGGCTCAAGACCGCCCTGTTGCTCGGCCTGCTCTCGGCGATCCTCGTCCTGGCGGGCGGGGCGGTCGCCGGGCAGTCCGGGCTGCTCATCGGCCTGGGCCTCGCCGTGGTGATGAACGGCTACAGCTACTTCAACAGCGACAAGATCGCCCTGCGCAGCATGGCCGCCCAGCCGGTCACCGAGGCCCAGGCGCCGCAGCTCCACGCGACGGTGCGCGAACTGTCGGCCGCGGCGAACCAGCCGATGCCCCGGTTGTACGTCTCGCCCACCGCTGCCCCGAACGCCTTCGCCACCGGACGCAACCCGAAGCACGCGGCTGTGTGCGTCACCGAGGGCATCCTGCAGATCCTCACGCCCCGCGAGCTGCGCGCCGTCCTCGGGCACGAGCTGTCGCACGTCTACAACCGCGACATCCTCATCTCCTCGGTCGCGGCGACCCTGGCCGCGGCCATCACCGCCATCGCGCAGTTCGCGATGTTCTTCGGCGGCGGCAACGACCGTGACCGCAACCCCTTCGTCGGCCTGCTGATGCTGCTGCTGGGACCGCTGGCCGCGGGCCTCATCCAGCTCGGTGTGAGCCGCTCCCGGGAGTACCAGGCCGACGCGTCCGGCGCGCACCTCACGGGCGATCCGCTCGCCCTGGCCTCGGCGCTGGCCAAGCTGGAGCAGGGGACGAACGCGCGCCCGCTGCCGCAGGTGCCGCGGTTGCAGGACACCTCGCACCTGATGATCGCCAACCCGTTCGGCAGCCGGGTGCGGGGACTGTTCTCGACCCACCCGCCCATCCCGGACCGGATCGCGCGGCTCGAGCAGATCGCGCGGGAGTTGCCCTCGCTGGGACGCTGACCGCCGTGCCCGACGCCGTGTTCGACGATCCCCGCCTGGCCGCCGCGTACGACCCGCTCGACCCCGACCGCTCGGACCTCGACGCGTACGTCGCGATGGCCGAGGAGTTCGACGCCCACGACGTCGTCGACGTCGGTTGCGGTACCGGCACGTTCGCCCTGCGCCTCGCCGGACTCGGACACGACGTGGTCGGCGTGGACCCGGCGGCGGCGTCGCTGGACATCGCGCGGGCCAAGCCGGGTGCGGACCGGGTGCGGTGGATCCACGGTGTCGCGGCAGATCTGCCGTCGCTGCAGACGGATCTGATGACGATGACGGCGAACGTGGCGCAGGCGATCGTCACCGACGCCGACTGGTCGGCCACCCTCGCCGCCGCCCGGCGCGTCGTGCGTCCCGGCGGCCGGTTGGTGTTCGAGACCCGGGACCCGGCGGCGCAGGGGTGGCGCGACTGGACGCCGGACAGGTCACGCGTGAGCGCCGACCTCCCCGGCCGCGGAGTGGTCGAGAGCGTGCACGAGCTGCTCGAGGTGGCACTGCCGCTGGTCACGTTCACCGACACCATCCGGTTCCTGGCCACCGGCGAGGTCCTGACCTCGCGGTCGACCCTGCGCTTCCGGGATCGCGAGGAAGTCACGCGTGATCTGCGCGCCGCGGGTTTCGTCGTCGACGAGGTGCGTGACGCTCCCGACCGGCCCGGCCGGGAGTTCGTGTTCGTGGCGCGTCGGGATCAGGCCCCACCGGGCACGACGAACCCCGACTCGTAGGCGAGGACGACGGCCTGCACGCGGTCCCGCAGGCCGAGTTTGGCCAGCACCCGCCCCACGTGGATCTTGACCGTGCCCTCGGACAGGTGCAGGTCGGACGCGATCTCACGGTTCGACCGGCCGGCGGCGACCAGGCCGAACACCTCGCGTTCCCGGTCGGTGAGACCGACCAGGACGTCCCGGTCCGGCTCCGAGACCCCGGGCCCGGGCAGCAGCGGGGCGAAGCGGTCGAGCAGCCGCCGGGTGGCCTTCGGGGCGAGGACGGCTTCCCCGCCCGCGACGGTCCGGATCGCCGCCACCAGATCGCCGGGCGGGGTGTCCTTGAGCAGGAACCCGCTGGCCCCCGCACGCAGGCCCGCGAAGACGTACTCGTCGAGGTCGAACGTCGTGAGGATCAGGACCCTGGCCTCCGACCCTGCGGCCACGATCCGTTCGGTGGCGGCGATGCCGTCGAGCTTGGGCATGCGGACGTCCATGAGGACGACGTCGGGCCGGGTCGCGGCGGCCATCGCCACCCCGGCCTCACCGTCGGCGGCCTCCCCCACCACCTCGAGGTCGTCCTCGGCCTCCAGGATCATGCGGAACCCCATACGCAGCAGGGACTGGTCGTCCACCAGCAGCACCGACGTCACGAGACCTCCTGCAGTCGCATCGTCGCGGCGACCCGCCAGCCGCGGCCGTCGACCGGTCCGGTCCACACCTCGCCACCGAACGCGCTGACCCGTTCACGCATACCGGCGAGACCTCGGCCCGCCCCCTGGGTCGACGGGGTCGGGAGGTGGCTGCCACCGTCGTCACGGACGTCCACGCTCACCGCATCCGGTGCATAGTGCAACGACACCGACGCCGACGCACCCTGGCCGGCGTGCTTCATGGTGTTGGTCAACGCCTCCTGCACCAGCCGGTACACCGTGAGCTGGACGGCCGGCGGGACCTCGGGGGTCATGCCGTGGACCTCGTAGCGCACGGGTAGCCCGGCGTCGCGCACCCGGTGCAGCAGTTCGTCGAGATCGGACAGGTCGGGCAACGGGCGCCGCTCGTCGCCGTCAGCGGTGTCGTCGCGGAGCACCCCGAGCAGGCGGCGGGTGTCCGAGAGGGCCTCGCGCCCGGTGGCCGAGACGGTGCGCATGGCCTCGGCGGCCTGGTCGGGGTTCCTGGCCGAGGCGGCGACGGCGCCGTCGGACAGCGCCACCATCACGGTGAGGTGGTGGGCGACGATGTCGTGCATCTCGCGGGCGATCCGCGCCCGTTCGGCGGCGGACGCGATCGCGGCCTGCTGGTCTCGTTCGCGCTCCAGCCGGTCCGCCCGGGCCCGGAGTTCGGCGAGCAGCGTCCGGCGGGTCCCCACGTAGAGACCGACCGCGAGCGAGGCGACGAGCACCGCGGTGAACGCGATCGCCACGGCCCACCACTGGCCGTCGGTGTTGTACAGGTGGACCGCGGCGACGACGACGCCGAGTTCGAGGAAGCCCGCGGCGACCAGCGCGTCCCGGCGGGACTTCAGGGCGGCCACGGTGTACAGCCCGACCAGCAACGCGGGGGACACGACGTTGTCGCCCGCCCACCAGCCCAGCAGGGCGGCCAGGCCCCACTGCGCGGCGAAGACCTGGGACGGCCAGATCCGCCGAACCAGCAACAGCGCCCCGAGTCCGAACCCGACGAGGCCGCCGACGACGACGTTCGCCGACGATGCGGCGATCGCGCCGACGACCCCGATGCCGGTGACCACCAGCGCCACCAGCACGTCGAGCACCCACGAGCGCTTCCTCCGCGCTCGTGGGTCCTCGACCCGTGCCCAGGTGCTCATACAGGCAGTGTGCTCGACTCAGACGTCGCTGCGCCGCAGCCGGACGGCCGCCGCCACGAGCACCACGACGGTGTAGCCGACGAGCAGACCGAACCCGGTCCACGGCGCGAGCGCGTCGTCCGACATCGACAGGCCGAACAGGGCGCCGCCGGCGTTGTTCGGCAGGTACGGGGCGAACCCGTTGATGCTCTGCGGGAGGAAGTTGACGACGATCGGCACGACGAAGAACAGACCGACCACGGCGGCGAGACCGGCCGCGGTGTGCCGCAGCAAGGTGGCGATGCCCAGCGCGAGCAGGCCCGCCACGGTGACGTAGAGCGAGGACCCGATGACGTCACGGAGCACGCCGGGGTCGTCGAGCGCCGCGGTCGGGATGCCGCGGCCGGAGCGGATCGCCTGGCTGACGAAGAAGGAGACGAAGGCGGCGACCAACGAGACCGGCAGCACCACGACCGTGTAGACGGCCGCCTTGGCCCACAGCACCGGCAACCGCTTCGGCACCGCGGTCATCGACGTGCGGATCATGCCGGTGCCGTACTCGCCGCTGATCATGAGCACGCCGAGCACGGCCACGGCCAGCTGCGCGAACAGGACGCCGAACAACGACTCGGTGGCGATGTCGCTGGGTGAGACCGACACGGCGTCGCTCGGGGTGTTCGCCGCGACCAGGGCGCCGAACCCGACGATGACGAGCACGGCGACGCCGAGGGTCCACCACGACGAGCGCAGCGACCGGAACTTCGTCAGCTCCGAGCGGAGCACCCCGGTGGTGGTGACGCGCCCCGCGGACGTGGCGGGGACGGGGTGGGCGAGGGTGGCGGTCATCGGGCCATCTCCTGGTGGGTGTCGTGGTCGGCACCGACGGTGCGGTACTCGACGCTGTCCTGGGTGACCTGCATGAAGGCCTCCTCGAGCGAGGCCTGCACGGTCGTGAGTTCGAAGACCGGCAGGTTCGACTGCCAGGCGGCGGTGCCGATCTGCTCGGCGGTGAGGCCGGTGACCTGCAGGACGTCGGGGGCGTCGCTGGTGACGGTGACGTCCGGTGCCTGCAGCAAGGATCGCAAGGTCGGGGCCTCCGGCGTACGGACCCGGACCGAGCTGCCCATCGTCTGGGCGACGAACTGCTCGACGGTGGTGTCGGCGATGAGCCGGCCGCGGCCGACCACGACCAGTCGCGTCGCGGTCAACGCCATCTCGCTCATGAGGTGCGAGGAGACGAAGACGGTGCGGCCCTCGTCGGCGAGCGCCTTGAGCAGCGTGCGCACCCAACGCACACCCTCGGGGTCCAGACCGTTGACGGGCTCGTCGAGGATCAGCGTCTGCGGCCGGCCGAGCAGCGCCGCGGCGATCCCGAGCCGCTGCCCCATGCCGAGGCTGAACCCGCCGACCCGCTTGCCCGCGACCCCCGTGAGGCCGACGAGCTCGACGACCTCGTCGACGCGGCGGCGGCCGATGCCCGCGGTCTGGGCGACCGCGAGCAGGTGGTTGCGGGCCGACCGGCCGGTGTGGACGGCCTTGGCCTCGAGCAGCGTGCCGAGTTCGGCCATCGGGGCGTCGGACGACGGGTAGTGCTTGCCGTTGACGAGCACCCGCCCGCCGGTCGGCCGGTCGAGGCCCGCGATCATGCGCATGGTGGTGGACTTCCCGGCGCCGTTCGGGCCGAGGAACCCGGTGACGGTCCCGGGCGGGGCGACGAAGCTCAGGTCGTCGACCGCGAGCTTGCTGCCGTACCGCTTGCTGAGGTGCTCGACCTCGATCATGTCGGTGCGTCCCTTCGTGACTGGTTGACGTCGACGACACTGGTCGAGCCGATCCGTCCGCACATCGGCCTCGGGGCCACACCTCGGCGGTGCCGGTATGCCTCGGGGCATACGGCCGGGTACGACCTCAGGTCGGGTTCCGCACCCCGGCGCTCTGTGCCTCAAGGGGAAGATCAACTCGGCGTTCCGCCAAGTTGCTTGACGGACAACCATCTCCCGCGCAGAATCTGCGGTGCTGGAACCGAGCCGGTGCAGGGACGGGTCGCCCGCGGAGGCCGACGGCCCGTCTGGGACTGCTGTCCCCCGCCTGCAGACATCAGTACAACGAGCCCAGGCGAGTCCCCCGGGCGTGCGACCAGTCGCGTGCTCGCCAGGTTCCGCAGCCGCGAAACCGGTGGATGATGACGATCAAGGACGTCGACCACTTCCCCCTCGTACCGTCGGCCACACCGCTGTGCCGCCCCGACGACGCCATCGACCTGCTCTCGCGACTCGACGTCGCGGCTCTCGCCTTCGAGCGTGTCCTCGCCGAGGTGAGCGAACTGGCGTTGACCGCCGTGCCCGCGACCGGGTGCGCGCTCACCTACGCCGTCGCCCCCCGGTACCCCTCCGCCGAGGGAGCCCAGGTGGGCACGACGTCACCTCGCGTGGAGTCGCTCGTCCGTGCCGAACTCGACCTCGGGCGGGGGCCGGCGTCCGATGCGTGGGCGACCGGGCGCGGGACGCGGTCGGGCGATCTCGCGCACGACCTGCGGTGGCCGGGGTGGAGCCGTCGCGCGACGTCGTCGGGGATGCGCAGCGCACTCGCCACCGTCCTGCCCGGGCCCGGTTCCGGTCCGGTGACCCTGCTCTGGCTCGACGAGACCGCCGACCGGTTCGGCGTCGTGGACGAGGACGCTGCGCACCGGTTCGCGGCTGTCGCCGGGCCCGCGGTCCGCAGCGCCTCGCTCGCGACGGAGTTGCGCAGCGTGCGTGCCAACCTCGACCTCGCGCTGCGCTCGCGCGCGAGCATCGACCAAGCGATCGGGATCCTCGTCGCGCGCGGGGGTGGCACGCCGGAGGACGCGTTGCAGCGACTGCGGGCGCGCAGCCAACGCGAGCACGTCAAGGTGTCGGAACTGGCCCGCCGCACGGTCGAGGAGGCCGTGCGCCGCGGGCGCCCCGCGTCCGGGGCGGGTCTGGAACGCGGCACCACCTGACGCTTCCGTCAGCGGGGCGTCAGCACAGGCCGCCCAGCGCCTGCGGCGGGTAGTCGTAGGTCAGCACCGTCGCCCGCTCCCCCACCTCCGAGCCCCACCACGCCCGCGCGACCCGCAGCAGGAACACCGGGATGCCGACCAGGTAACGGCGCGCGAGGCGGCGTGGCTCCTGCGCCAGCCGGAACGCCCACTCGAGCCGCAGGGCACGCACGACCGCCGGAGCACGGACCACCTCACCCGCGGCGAAGTCGAGGAACGCACCGACCGACACCGCGAGTCGCACGCCGGTGTACTCGCCCCACTGCTGCACCCACAGCTCCTGACGCGGGTTCCCGAGCGCCACGAGCACGACGCCCGCGCCGCTGCGGCGCACCGCCTCGGCCGCGACCGCAGCATCGTGCGCGTACCCGTCCAGACAGCCCGCCACGCGCAGGCCGGGATGCTGGCGGCGCAACCGGTCGGCCGCGGAGGCGGCGACGCCGGGGCGGCCGCCGTAGAGGAACACCGAGTGCTCCGTGCCGATCGTCTCGAGGACCTGCGGGACGAAGTCGGTGCCGTTGAGGTTGGCGAGGAACGGCGCGCCGAGTGCGCGGCCCAGCAGTGCCACGCCGGCGCCGTCGTTGAGCACGAGGTCGGTCCGACTGAGGGCCGCGCGGTACCCGGGGTGGTCGCAGGAGAGGTTGAGGGAGTGGGCGTTGACGAACGCGATCCGCGCACAGCCCGGACGACGCACCAGTTCCTCGACGCGTGCGAGGGCGGTGGCGACGTCCACCCGGTCGATCCGGACCCCGAGCGCGACGAGCGGATCCGCGGGTGCGCCCGGGGGTCGGGACGCGACCACCCGATCGGGGACCGGCGCGGCCGCCGCCTCCGGGGCCCGCATCAGCCGGGTCGGGCGCAACGTCCGGTAGCCCAGCCGGCGGGTGGTGCGCTCGGTGGTGGGAGTGACCATCACCCGACCTCCGACATCCCGCCGGCGTGTGGACCGGCGGTGCGCAACCCGAGGGCGGCCCGCAGGATCGTGCTCGACGTGTGCACGGTGTACGGCAGGTACTCGATCCGCACCCCCCACGGGGCGAAGTCGCGCTCGAGCCGGTCGCCCATCGCGGTGCCCTTCCAGTCGTCGCCCTTGAACAGCACGTCGAAGTGCAACCGGTGCCACATGTCGACCTTCGACGGGACGTCCTCGAGCACGGCCTCGTCGACGTACCTGATCGCCGCCACCACGGCGAGGCGTTCCCGCTCGTCGATGACCGGTGTGCGCCCCTTCGCCGCGCTCACCAGGGCGTCGGACACGACGCCTGCCACCAAGCAGTCACAGCGCGCCGCCGCGTTGCGGACGACGTTGAGGTGCCCGACGTGGAACATGTCGAAGGCGCCGGGCGCGTACCCGATGACGGTCATCTCACTTCTCCCCGAGTGACGTGGCGGTGCGGACCGCGGTCCGCGAGTGGGTCAGGTGCCGCGGGTCCGGACCGGCTCGTGCGCCCAGCGGGTGGGGCCCGGCGGCGTCCACGTCCCCGCCGGCGGCCAGGGCGGCGTGGGACCGTCGCAACGAGCGCGCGAGCAGCAGGGCCGAGACGAAGCACAACGCCGTGTAGGCCGGCACGAACACCGACGGCCACCCCGCCGCGCCGACGACGACACACACCGCGGCGTGGTCGTTCGGCAGGCCGGTGAGGGCCCGTCGGAGCTGGAACCGCGTCTGAGGCGTGCGGGCCGGCGACCGCGCGAGCAACTGGTCGCGCAGGGTCAGCGAGAAGAAGGAGGTGCCCGACACGAGGCCGAACACGAGAGGCACGGCGACCCACCCCGTGCGGTGGTCGGCCAGCAGGACCACCACGACCACCGCGTGGATCGCCGAGGTCTTGGCGATGTCCACGACGTGGTCGAGCCACTCGCCGGCCGCGCTGCCCCCACCGCGTAGCCGAGCGAGCTGGCCGTCGGCCGAGTCGAACACGTACGCGACCAGCAACAACGCCGCTCCGGCGACCGAGGCCAGGGGCGCCCAGGGCGAGGCCGAGACCGCGACGAGGGCGACCGCGGCGGTCGCCACACCCGCGGCGGTGAGCTGGTCGGGGGTGGCCCGCACCGCGAAGGCGTGCCGCGCCACCACGGCTCCGAGGGGACGGTTCACGAACAGCAGGTACGCGGGCGTCTGGGTGCGGGGCTTCGCCCCCTGCGACGCGCGGGCTCGCGCCTCGGCCAACCGCTCCCGGCGCCCGCTCACGCTGTCACCCGCCGACCCGGCTCGGAGCCGGGACCGCGCAGCAGGAGCGGCGCGAGCCCGACGACCGCGACCGCGGCCGCCGCGACCACCGCGGCGAGCAGGAACGAGTACCACCCCGGGCCCGCGACCAGCCGGACGAGCACGACGAGCGGCAGGACGACGCCGAGCAGGGCGACGGACACCAGCAGGGTCGAACGGTCCACCACCGCGAGGTGCAGGCGCGTGACGAGCCAGCCGAGGACCAGCAGGTTCTCGACCGCGATCCCCGCCGCCCACGCGACCGCCGCGGCGAGCACGCCGTGGGAGGGGACGAACAGCACGTCGCCCACGACCGTGGTGGCGAGGCCCGCGACCGTGGCGACGAGGTGGCGACGACTGTCGCCACTCATCAGCAGCACGGTCTGCGCGTTGCCGCAGCCGGTGTTGACGGCCATCGCCGCGGCGACCACCACGAGCGCGGCCGCGGCCGAGCGGTACTCCTCGCCGAAGACCGAGAGGACCAGGCCGGCGTACGTCGCGAGCAGGCCGAACACCGGCCACGACGCGAGCACGACCCAGCGGGTCGTCGCGCGGTACAGCTCCCCGACGCCGTCGACGGCACCGCGCCGCAGCAGGGCCGAGAACTGGGTGGCGGTCGCCACCCGCACGGCCTGCATCACCAGCAGGCCCGCGAGGGCGCACCGGCTCACCGTGCCGAAGCGGGCCGCGTCGGCCGACCCGGCGAGCGCGGCGACCAACAGCACACCCACCCAGCCCGCGCTGGCGTCGATGACCGACGACACGGCCCGGGGACGACAGAACGTCCACAGTCGTCGCGTGAGCCGGTCGGCGTGGCGGGGCGCCAGGGTGTGACCGGTGCGGGTCGCGCGCCACACGGCCGTCGCCGCCGCGCCCCCGCTCACCACCGCCGCGGCGGCCCACCCCACGAGGGTCGCCGCGGCGAGGCCGCCGGCCACGATCACCCCGCCCGCGCCGACCAGCCGACCGGTGGGCAACACACCGAACTGCAGCACCAGGTAGAGCGGCAGCCGGTCGAGGCCCCGCACCGCCGCGACCAGCACCGTCGACCCGACGAGCACCGGCAGGGTGACCGCCACGACCAGGACGACGCGACCCCCGTGCGCGCCGGGAAAAACGAGGGCGGCCGTCGGACCCGTGAGGGCCGCCAGCGCCCCACCGACGACCGTTGTTAGCAGCAACGGTCGTTGGGTCGCCGTGCGGACGACGACGCGGCGGGAGGCGGTGTCGGTGAGTCGCGGCAGCAACCAGATGAGACCCGTGTCCACACCCCCACAGCACGCCGCGGTGAGGACGGTCAGCAACGCGATGCCGGTGAGGACGCGGCCGGCGTCGACGACGTCGAGCCCGTGGGTGACGACGACGACGAGCAGCAGACCGGCGACGGCGCTGGCACCCGCACCCACGACACTCGCCACGACGCGCGACCGGGCCCGGGTGGTCTCGGGGCGCGGCGCGGCGGCGGCCCGCACGACCCTCACGTCGCCGGCTCCGGCGAGAGGCCGGACCCCGACCGCGACGCGAACCGACGTTGCCGCAAGGCGAGACCGAGGACGACCGAGAACAGCAGCATGTTCTGGTTCTCGAACCCGTAGAAGCCGATCTGGACCGCCGCGACGACGGTCACCACGTGCAACCAGACCTCCGGCGTGGAGGGGCAGCCGCGGGTCGCCCACAACGCCCACAGGAAGAAGGCCACGAACAGCAGGACCCCGGGGTAGCCGTGGGAGAACAGGACGGCCCACACCTGACCCTGCGTGCCGACCGAGGTCTGGTAGGCCCGTTCGCTGGGTAGCGGCGTCCCGAACCCGAACCACGGCGAGGTCCCCACCCGCACGATGGCCTCCTGGTACAGACCCGCTCGGGCGGTGTTGGTCTCGGAGCTGTCGACCCGTGTGGTGATCAGCTGCCACACCGGGATGACCAGACTCATGAGCCCGACGGATCCGACGACCACGCCCACCGAGAACAGGGCACGGAGGTTGCCGCGCGCTGCGAAGCGGACCGCGGCGTACACCAGACCGACGCCCAGGCTCACGAACATCATCCGGTTCAGGGTCAGGAACGCCGGAACCAGCGAGAGCACGACTGTCGCACCCAGCAACACCCTGACCGTCCGACGGGTCTCGAGCGCGAGCAGGGCGAGCATGCAGGGCAGCAGGAGCGCGAACACGCTGCCCCAGGCGTTCGTGTACGGGAACGGCGCACTGGGCCGGTAGAAGGTTCCCGCGGCGGTCTTGCTGGCCTCGGCGCTGTTGATGCTGAACAGGACGTCGGCGAAGTCGTTGGACGCGAGCGACCCCGGCAGGACCCGGTGCAGGAGCGTCTCGGCGCGGAACCGCGGCGCGAGCACACCCCACCAACCGCCCGCCACGACGAGGTACCAGTACGCGCTCAGCCACCGCAGTCCGCGCCGCAGGTCCAGGCGACGTTCGGGCAGGTTGGTCAGGTACAGGAGGTTGACCCCGACGGCCCCGATCAGCAGGATGCGCAGGCCGAAACCGACCATGCGGCCGGCGTCGTCGACCTGCACGACGCTCGCGAGCGACCACACCCCGTAGAGGCACCACAGCAACGCGCCGGTGCGGGGCGCGACCAGCCCCCGGCACTGGCACAGCAGCAGGACGCCGATGACCGCGACCACGACCCAGATGAGCAGCGACGCGCCGACCACCCACCACAACGGGGCCAGCAGCAGCGGCAGCGCGAACGGCCAGGCGGGCAGGTCGGCGCCCGCCCCGGCCGCCGCGCGTGCGTCGCCGTCGGGTGGACTCCAGGCGCGCTCGGCGTGGGAGGTGGTGGGTGCGGTCATCGGGCCGATCGGTCCACGAGGACGACGGCGGCGACGGGGACTCCGACGTGGCCCAGCCGGGCCGTCGTCTCCTCGACGTCGCGCAACCGGGTGTGACCGGTCCGAGCCACCACCACCGCCGCGCCGGCGACGTGGCCGTGGCGGTCGACGACGCCGTCGAGCGCCCCGTCGTCGTGCCACGGGTCGACGACGTGCACGGTGGACCCCGGGGCGGCCTCGGCCGGGCCCGTCGTGTGCTCCGCTGCACGCAGACCGTCGGCCACCCACCCCGCGGCGTCGCGCGGACCGGCCGGGACGACGAACAGGGGCGCCCCCGCAACCGACTCCTGGGACCGGCGTGACCGTGCCACCACCAGGTGCAGCAGCCGCGACGTCGAGGCCGCGCGACGCGTGGACCCCCGACGCGGCAGCAGCCGCCGGGGTGGGGGCACGGCGACGACGGGTGCGCCGGTCACCACGTCGAGCTCGCGCCGGGCCCGCAGTCGCGGGTTCCGCCGCTCGACGACGAGAGCGGTCACGACGCCGATGAGCAGTCCGCCCAGCACTCCGACCAGCAGGATGGAGCGACCCGGACGGTTGCTCACGGCGTCGTGGGCGTCGGGTGTGCTCAGCAGGGTGCCGCCACCGGTGTCCAGACCGGCCAGGTCGGTCCGCTGGGCGTCGATGTCGGCGAGCTGGCCGTCGATGGCGGTGATCTCCGAACGGATCGGCGCGGACAACGGGTCGGCCTCCACCGGGTTCTTCGCGGCGGCGACCGCGATCTGGACCTGTTCGACGAGCGCCGCCCGCCGCGTCACCAGCGCCTTGGTCCGGGCGTCGAGGACCGCACGTTGGTCGTCGGCCAACGACGCCGCGGTGTGGGACCGGGCGGCGAGGTACACCCGGGCGAACGCGGCGGCCCGGGTGGCGGCCGTCGTCGCCGAGGACGACCGGTAGCTGATCGTCAGCACCTGCGAGGAGTCGGGGGTCGTCACGGACAGGCCGGCGCGGAACCCCGCCGTGTCGACCACCCGCAGCGCGGCGGCGGTCGCGGTCGCGACCTCCCCGCCGGTCGCGACCGCCACCTCGGTCGGCATGCTCACCGAACGGTCGACGCCGCTGCTGGCGACGGTGAACGGCTGCAGGGTGATCGGCCGGACCGCCACCTCAGCCGTCGCGGTGTACACGACCGACCGCGCGCCGACCAGCAGCACGACCGCAGCGGTGACCAGCACCGTGACCACCGCGACCAGGGGGAACCGACCGACCAGGACGTCGACGACCCACCGCAACCGCACGACGTCGTCGGGAGGTCGCACCGGCGGCGCCGGGGAGGGAGTCCCCGGTGGCGGCAGCGGGGACGCCGCCGGAGCGCCGAGCTGAACCGGCTCCGGGGGATCCGCCACCGGGGGAACCGGTGCCGACGGCCCCCGACCGCCGGCACCGGAGTCGTCGACGGCCGGGGGCTCCGTCGTGGTCGGACGCTGACGCACCGGCTCCGGCGGCGGGACGGTCGGAACCTGGTCCGGACCGATCCGCACCGTGACGAGGGCGGGTCCGGTGAGTCGTTGACCCGCCCGCCTCCGCACGACCGGTGTGCCGTTGTGCCCGTTGGTCACGGCGCCGTCCGTCACAGCTGCCTCGCGACGACGGCCGGGTTGCCGACCGCCACCACCCGGGAGGGGACCAGGCCGCGCACGACGCTGCCGGCGCCGACCACGGAGTCGTCACCGATCGTCGAACCCTTGAGCACGAGGGCCCGCGACCCGACCCACACGTTGTCGCCGAGATGCACCGGTCGACGGGTCGAGGCAGCGGCCGGTTCGTGACGGGAAGCCGGATCGACGTTGTGGAAGTCGGAATCGGTGATCTCGCAGTTCGCGAGCAGGCAGCGCTCCCCGACGTCGACAGCCTCCCAGCTGCCGATCCAGCAGCCGTTCAAGAGGGTCTGCGCCCCGATGGTCACGACGCCGGTGCCGGTGAACCGGACGAACCGGTTCACCCTGCAACCGTCGCCAATCCGCACGTGCACCCCCAGCCGCAACCGCAGCCGCCCCCGGATCTGCACGCCGCGGCCCAGTTCCAGGCGCGGGTAGCGCCGGCTGTAGTACCAGGCCTTGGCGGCGAAGACCCGCTCGACTGCGCGGACGCGGACGCTGCGCCGCGCGCCCGACGGGACCACCAACCCCGGTGCCGCGATTCCCACGTCGAGACCCCCCTAGTTGGTCGCGAACAGGGCGACGGGGTTCCAGGTGCGCCCGTCGACGGTGGGGCCGCTCACGACCGACGGGCTGCCCGTGATCGCGTCGGCGGCGAACGCCACCGCGTACAGGTTGCCGTCCCCGGTGGTGAAGTACACCGACCCGCCCGCGTAGGTCATCGCCCGCACGGCGCCGAGCGGGATGCTCGAGTTCGCCGTGAAGTTCCACGACCCCACGACGCCGACGGCGTCGACGCCGAGGTAGCGGTAACGGAGCTGGTCGCTACCGCTGGACGTGTAGAACATCTTGCCGTCCTGGTAGAACGCCCCGGTGAGCCCGGCGGTGCCGAAGAAGGCGTTGCTGCCCTGGGGGAAGTCGCCGCCGCTCGCGGTCGTGCCGTTGAAGTAGGAGATGTGCAGGACGTTGTCCGGTGCACCCCAGAACAGTCGACGCCCGGCGACGAACGGCGAGCGCGCCGTGGTGAAGTCGACACCGGTGGCGATCGGCGACGGCGCTCCGACCCCGCCCGCACCGAGCGTCGAGGCCGTCGCGGTGCCGTCCGCGTTCGCGGCCACCAGCCTCGCCGGCAGGCTCACGTTCGCCGGTTGGTAGAGGGCGTGACCGCCCGGCCAGGGGAACATGCCGAGCCGGCCGTGGTACTCGTAGCCGAGTCCGTCGGAGTCGTATCCCGCGTAGATGCCGTCAGTCCCCGCGAAGAGCGTCCAGACCTGCGGGCCCCAGGAGACACCACCGGGGGGCAGGTTCCCACCCGGGCTGCGCGACGGGTTCCAGGCGACCGGCATGCCGTTCGCCGGGTCCAACGCCGCCAGGCCGTACCGGTCGATCGCGCCGCCGCCGGGGGCGTCGTTGCCGTTGGAGTTGTTCTGCCAACGGAAGTGACCCGCGTTGTAGACGACCCCTCGGGACACGACGACGGCCGTAACGCTGTCCGTGCCCGTCCAGTCGATCCAGGTGGGCGCCTGACCGCCGCCGGTCGCGGTCGGGTCCCACCGGGTCGTCGAGTCGCAGTAGTCGGTCGAACCGTTGCCCCGTCCGCCGGCCGCCGCGACCACGAAGTAGGAGCTGGCCTCGTCGAACGCCACGTCCATCAGGTAGGTGTCGAAGGCGTTGGGGCTCGAGTAGCAGTTGGCGACGTAACCGTCGGTCTGCCAACTCGACAGCACCGCGGTCGGACCCGAGACGTCGGCGAGTCCGATCTGCCAGCGGGCCTGCCCGTTGACCTGGGTGAAGTTGCCTCCGAAGACCAGCCACTTGCCGTCCGGCGACACCGCGATCGTGCTGACGTACGGCGAGTTGTAGCGGGGCACGTCGGCGTTGATCTGGAAGCCCTGGTCGACCGCGCCGGTCGTGAGGTTCACCCGCGCCAGCAGGGCGTGCGACCGCGCCCCGACGTAGTGGAACGCGCCACCGAGGTAGAGCCAGGAACCGGACACCGCGATGGAGCGGACGTTGTAGTCCATCGCGGCGTTGAAGGTCGTGACCAGGCGGCCGGTCGTTCCGTCCAGCGCTGCCACCGCCCGGCGTGCCACTCCGTCGGCGGTGGTGAAGTTGCCTCCGACGTAGAGCGTGTTGCCGACCACGGCCAGCGAGTTGACCAGGCCGTTGATGTTCGGTGTGAACACCGAGGAGATCGCACCGCTGGTGCGGTCGTACGCGAACAGGTAGTTGCGCGCCACGACCGTCGACGAACCCGCAGCGCGGACCTGGGTGAACGAACCGCCGACGTACACGGTGTCACCGATCTGGGCGAAGGCGCGGGTCGTTCCGTTCAGGGCGTTCGGTGTGGTGTCGGCCGGGTTCGCGGACGCGACCGTTCCGGGTGCCGGCGGTGGTGTCACCGCGCCGGCCGGGACGACCGTGGCCGCCACGGCGACGAGGGCCGCGACCAGCGGGATGACGAGGACGGAACGACTGTGCATGTGGATCCCCCGTGTGTCGGACCGAACCGGGTTTCGACCATCCGTGCAGGAGGTCCGGCCTTTCACGGCCGACGATTCGGGAATGCGTCATTGGAATGCTGGGATGAAACCTTGTCAAGAGCCTGCTCGACGTCGAATGATCTGTGCTGACCAGTACGCGCCCCTCCTGCGAGGAGAGCCAGCCATGGCCACCAGCTCCGATCACCACCGCCGCGGACATGCCCTGTCACGCGCGTTCTTCTCGACCGTCACGACCTTTCTGACGATCGTTGCACTCATCACCGGATTGCTGTCAGCGTGCACGACACCGCCGCCCCCGGTCCCGCCGGCGACGACCAGCGCCAGCAGCAGCGCCCCGGTCACCTCGTGCGAAACGCCGCCGACCGCACAACTCGTCGTTCCGTGTGGATACCTCTGGGGCATCTATCCGCGCACCACGGCTGCGGGCGCCCGGACCACCGATTTCATCGGCAACACCGAGGATCTCGAGCGTGCCGTCGGGCGCAAGTTCGACATCCTCACGCGTTACCACGGTTGGAACGAAATCGTTCCCGATGCTGTCGACATCGAGTTGTCACGCGACCACATCCTTCTCGTCGACCTCCGCGCGCGCGATTTCCAGACCGGCGGCTACGCCCGATGGGCGGACATCGCCGCGGGGCGGTACGACGCGTACCTGGAACGAACGGCGGAGGGACTGCACCGACTCGGTCGGCCGGTCTTCTTCTCGTTCAACCAGGAACCCGAACAGGAACTGGAGAGAGGTACCGGGGTGGCCGGCACCGCGGCCGACTACCGAGCGGCGTGGCGCCACGTGCACGACGTCCTCCAGGGGCCGGGAATCGTGTTCGTGTGGTGGGTGATGGGAACGCCCGTGCACAACGACTGGTACCGCGACCTCTACCCGGGCGACGACGTCGTCGACTGGATCAGTTGGGACCCGTACAACTTCAACACCTGCAACGACAGTGTCTGGCGTGACCCGTACGACGCGTTCTCGCGGTGGTACCGCTGGATCGAGACCGCACCGTTCGGCCAGGACAAACCCCTGATGTTGTCGGAGTACGCGGCTCACGGGACCGCCGTCGGCTCGTGGTACGCCGGCGTGCCGGCGGCCCTCGCACTGTTGCCGCGGATCAAGGCGGTCGTGCAGTTCGACTCGACCACCGAGCGCTGCGAGCTGCGCGTGACGGCGTCAGCGGACAACCTCGCCGGGTTCCGGGCGGCTGGGCTCCGCGCCGCGCAAGCGCGTGGCCGCGCCGGCTGACGGAGGCGGCCATCAGATCCCGCGCCCGATGGTGTGGGCCGCTCCGAGGACGCGGTCGGGTGACACGACGCCGGCCGAGACGAGCAGTGCCGCCCAGGCGTGCTTGCCGGTCGGCGCCGAACGCAAGCCGTCGACGGCCATCACCGCGGCACGACCGCGGTGGCCCGCCGCCGCGTGGTAGAACGCCCGCTGGCCGGTGACCCGGCCGCGGGCGCGGCGGTCGGTCGCGAAATCCCTGTGTTTGTCGACGATGTAGTCCAAGCCGTCGGCCGCGGTCGTCCAGTTGTCGATGAAGTACGACGTCTCGTGCCAGTGGACCGTGACCAGGGCGGCCGAGACGCTGAAGACCGGTCTCGACGCGGTCGCTCTGAGCAGGAAGTCCCAGTCCTCGCCGTAACTGCCGGGGATCGCCTCGTCCAACGGACCGGCCATGCCGCGGAGCAGGTCCCCGTCCGCGAGCAGCGTGCTCGAGTGGACGGACGGCACGCGGTGGCGGAGGAAGTCACGATGGGTGGTCAACGCCGTCGGCGGGAAACGCGTGAACCGCTCGCCGCGGTAGACGATCTCCACGCCACACGACACCAGTGGTGTCGTCGTTGTCAGGTGCACCAGTTGACGGCGCAGCTTGTCGGGGTGCCACTCGTCGTCGTCGTCGCAGAACGCGATCACGTCGCCCTCGGCCGCGGCGACGCCACTGTTGCGCGCGCCGGCCAGCCCGGGCACGTGGGTGTTGGGCACGCAGCGCACCACGCGGTCCGGCGTGCTCAGTGCGACCACGGACTCGTCGACCGGAGCGTGGTCGAACACGGCGATGACCTCGATCGGACCGGGGTGATCCTGCGCCACCACGGCCTGGATCGCACGACGCATCAGGACGTGACGATCACGGGTCGGGATGACGACGCTGACCGTGCCGTGACGGGGTCGGGTGGCGGTCACGAGCGTCCCCCCGCGCGCACCCGACGGGACGCGCACGGAGTCGTCTGTGCACATGTGTACCGTTTGGGGGGTTCACCACGACCGCGACCAGCGTCGGACGAGCCGAGCAACGGCCTCGACGCACGGGACAGGGTGTCGGAACCGGTCACCGGACCCGCGCCCTCCCGCCGTCCGCAAGAAGCCAGGCGCGGACGCCTCGCGCGTCGCGTCACACCGTCGTGACGCGACGGTCCCGACGGACGGTCCACCCACGGACGCCTCACCCTGCTGCCGCGTGCCCTCACGCCGGCCGCACGACGGGTCGGAGGCGTCATCCCCCCATGAAGGAGAACCGCATGCGCACCACGAGGAACGCGGTCGTCGCCGTCGGCGCGGCCGCCCTGCTCGCGGGGACGCTCGTCGTCGCCGCCCCCACCACCCAGGCGCGCACCCGCACCGCCGCCAGCGCGCCGACGGGCTATCCCGTCGCGCTGCACCGGGCCGACCTGTCCGGCACGAGCCTGAAGCCGACGCAGTACCAGGTGCTCGACAACACCACGTTGTCCATCGACCAGGGACGCATCCGTGGCTACAACGTGAAGGTCCACGACAACCAGGTCGACCTCATCGGGAACCGCGGCGACGGCGGCGACCGCCCCTACTCGTCGGCGTACTTCTGGTCGCGTGGTCTCGTCAGTTTCCCGCCGCCCACCGGTTCGAACGGCTACCGGATCCAGGCCACGCTGCGGATGCCGCAGGCGTCCGCCGGCACGTGGCCCGCGTTCTGGTTGCGGCCGGACGACGGGACCGACGGCGACGAACTCGACGTCATGGAACAGGTCGGCGGCCACACCCCGTTCATGACCGTCGCCACCGCCCACCGGTCGTACACGACCAACCCGAAGCAGGTCTCGCGGGCGGTCTCGCTCGGGTTCGATCCGCAGCAGTGGCACACCTACGCGGTCGAGTGGGATCCCTCGGAGATCCGGTGGTACGTCGACTCGCGGCTGATCTACACGATCAACCCGGCCAACACGCCGTGGTTCGGCGAGGTCTTCCAGCGCCGCATGGGGTGGCACCTGCGGTTCAACCTGCAGATGGGCGGCGAGATGCCGAGCTACTGGGGTCCGCAGATCGGTACGGCGTCGAAGTTGCCCGCGGTCTACTCGATCAAGAACATCGGCTGGTACGCGAAGCAGCGGGTTTCCTGACCGCACGGCGCGGGAGTCGAGACGGGTGGAGGGCCCGTGCGGAGCACACGGGTTCGGCACCACGATCCACGGATCGTGCGCTGGCATGGGGAACAGCCCCTGCATGACGTCGTTCGCGGTTCCGGAACGCGTCGTTCGAACTCAGACGATCGGGGGTCTGTCGGCCCCCGTGTGTTCCACATGATGTAAGCCACTGTTCAACTGCGCAAGCACTTCACCGGACCCATGACCGAATGGGCACGGTCAAGTCGGACAAAGCCGTGCAAGCCGCGAAGTGACGAGTCCGATTCGCCTCAGTCACCGAACGATCTTCTAGGCGCCGGTGAAACGGGGTGGCCGCCTTCCACGGAAAGCGGCCACCCCCTCCGCGAAGTCGGTCGTCGCGAACAGCTCGCGTTGACCGTCCTGTTCGCGGACCAGTGCAGCGTGCAACTGATCCAGCGCGGCCGCGCGGATCGCCGTCTTCGTGCGCGCGTACGCCGCGGTCGGCCCGGACACCAGTTTCGTGACGAGAGTGTCGACCGTGGCGGCCAGCTCGTCGTCGGGGACGAGGTGCGAGAACAGTCCCCACTCGAAAGCCGTCGGCGCCGGGATCCGTTCACCCAGCAGGGCCATCCGCATCGCCCGCGCGCGCCCGACCGCCGCCGCGACCAACGCGGTGGCGCCGCCGTCGGGCATGAGGCCGACGTTCGCGAACGCGAGCAGGAAGTAGGCGGACTCGGCGACCACGGTCAGGTCACAGGCGAGCGCGAAGCTCGCTCCCACGCCGGCGGCTGGGCCGTGCACCACGGCGACGGTCGGCTTGGGCGCCCCGGCGAGGGCCGTGGTGATCCGGTGCAACAGTTCCATGCTGACCGCGCCGGCGTCCCCGGCATCGGCCGGGTCCAGGCCACCGAGGTCGGCGCCGGCGCAGAACGCGCGCCCCCGTCCGGCCAGCACGAGGACGCGCACGGTGTCGTCGGCGGCGGCGGTCTCGACGGCGTCGGCGAGCGCGGCCAGCGTCGGCACGTCGAGTGCGTTCAACGCCTCCGGCCGGGACAGCCGCACGGTCACGACCGCGCCGTCACGCTCGACCTCGACGCCGCCCGCAGCCACGCGCGCGACGCTACCGAAGCGAGGGCGGGCCCGGGCCGGTGCACACCGTCGCGGCTGGATACCGTCGGCACATGGACATCACCGGAGCCGTCGCCGTCGTGACCGGGGGGGCGTCGGGCCTCGGCCTCGCCACCACCACCGCCCTCGCCGCGGCCGGCGCCTCGGTCGTCGTCGTCGACCTCGAGAACTCCGACGGTCCGGCGGTGGCAGAGCAACTCGGCTCGCGCGTGCGGTTCGTCGCGGGCGACGTCCGCGACGAGGCGTCGATCACCGGCGCACTCGACGTCGCCGCCGAACTCGGGCCGCTGCGCATCGCGGTCAACTGCGCCGGCACGGGCGACGCGATCCGCGTCCTCGGCAAGAACGGCGTCTACCCGTTGGAGAAGTTCCAGCGGATCGTCGACATCAACCTCGTCGGCACCTTCAACGTCATCCGGCTCGCCGCCGAACGCATCGCCGCGGCGGACCCGGTCGGCGAGGAACGCGGCGTCATCGTCAACACGGCGTCGGCGGCGGCGTTCGACGGCCAGATCGGCCAGGCCGGGTACTCGGCCAGCAAGGGCGGCGTGGTGGGCATGACGTTGCCGATCGCGCGTGACCTCGCCCAGCACCTCATCCGGGTCGTCACGATCGCGCCCGGCCTGTTCGACACCCCGCTGCTGGCCTCGCTGCCCGAGCCCGCCCGCGAGGCCCTCGGCCAGCAGATCCCCCACCCGAGCCGGCTCGGCCGTCCCGACGAGTTCGCGGCGCTGGTCGTGCACGTCGTCGCGAACCCCATGCTCAACGGCGAGACGATCCGCCTCGACGGCGCGATCCGCATGCCGCCGCGATGACGGCCTCCCACACCGTTGACGTCTGCGGGCGCGCCCGGTGAGTGCCATCGTCGTCCTCGGGCTCATGGGCGCCGGCAAGTCGACCCTCGCCCACGCGCTCGGTGACCGCCTCGGTCGTCCGGTGCGCGACAGCGACGAGGACATCGAGCGTGACGAAGGCCGCACCGCGGCGGAGATCGCCGCCGCCGACGGCCGGGACGCGCTGCACGACATCGAGGCACGGGTCCTGCTCGACGCGTTGGCCGACCCCACGGTGGTCGTCGCCGCGGCGGCCAGCGTGGTCGACCGCGCCGAGACCCGCGCGGCCCTGGCGACGCCGTTCGTGGTGTGGGTCGACGCACCGGTCGAGGTGCTGCGGGCCCGGTTCGAGAGCCGGGCCCACCGGCCGCGGTACGAGCAGGACGTCGGGCACATGCTGCGCGCGCAGCTGGCGAGCCGCGGGCCGTGGCTGGAGCAGCTGGCCGATCTGCGGGTCGACGCCACCCGGCCGGTCGGCGACCTCGTCGACGAGGTGGTCGCCGCCCTCCCGGGTTGACGGGGCCCGCCCCGGTATTGGAACATGTGTTCGTGGATCCGCTGGGGTCGTCGATCCTGCACGCGGATCTCGACTCGTTCTTCGCCTCGGTCGAGCAGCGCGACGACCCGTCGCTACGTGGGCGGCCGGTCGCGGTCGGCGGCGGCGTGGTCCTGGCCGCGAGCTACGAGGCCAAGGCGCACGGCGTGCGGTCCGCGATGGGCGGGCGGCTCGCGAAGTCACTGTGTCCCGGACTGGTGGTCGTGCCCCCACGGATGGAGGCCTACAGCCAGGCCAGCAAGGACGTCTTCGCGGTCTTCCACGACACCTCGCCGGTGGTCGAGGCCATGTCGATCGACGAGGCGTTCCTCGACGTCTCGGGCCTGCTGGCCGTCTCCGGCACCCCGGTCCAGATCGCAGGGCGGCTGCGCGAACGGGTCCGCGAGGAGGTCGGGCTCGCCATCACCGTGGGCGTCGCCCGCACCAAGTTCCTCGCCAAGGTCGCGTCGGGCGTCGCGAAACCCGACGGCCTGCTCTGCGTGCCACCCCTCGCCGAACTCGCGTTCCTCCACGCCCTCCCGGTCGAGAAACTGTGGGGCGTCGGGGCCAAGACGGCCGCGAAGCTGCACGAGCGCGGGATCCACGACGTCGGCCAGGTCGCGGAACTCGGCCCCGACACCCTGGTCGCGATGCTCGGCCCGGCCTCCGGACGCCACCTGTTCGCGCTGGCCCACAACCGCGACCCACGCCGGGTCGAGACCGGCCGGCGTCGCCGCTCCATCGGCGCCCAACGCGCCCGCCGCCACTCACCGTTGCAGCGTGCAACAGTCGACGCCGACCTGGTCACACTGGTCGACCGCACGACCCGCCGGCTGCGTTCCGCCGAGCGCACCTGCCGGACCGTCACGCTGCGCCTGCGCTTCGACGACCTCAGTGTCCGGGTCACCCGGTCCCACACCCTGGCCCGCCCGACCGACGACACCGCCCTCGTCCTGTCCGCCCTACGCGCGCTGCTCAACGAGAACTGGTCGCTGATCGCCGCCTCCGGGCTGTCGCTGGTCGGCGTGACCCTCGGGGGCCTCGACGGCGCCGACGTGCTGCAACCGGAGCTGCCGTTCGGGGTGCCGACGCGCGCGCTCGACGGCGCCCTCGACGCCGTCCGGGAGAAGTTCGGCACCAGTGCCGTCACCCGCGGCGTGCTGCTCGGGCGCGACCCCGGGATCGCGGTGCCCACCCTGCCGGTCTGAGCCGGTGTCCTGTTCGACGGGGAACGCACGGATCGTCCCCGGCGCTGACGAGACCCGAACACAGGATGCTCTTGCGACGACGCGAAACTCCCGCCACGCTCCGCGAGACCCGGAGCGAGCGACGCCCGGCCTCGCCGACTCCAGGAGCGCCCCTCCGCATGACCTCGACCTCCAGCCCCCGGCCCCGCCGGCTCCTCCTCGTCCTCGCCGCGGCGCTGGTCGCCTCGGTCCTGCCGGTGCTCGCGACAACCACCACCGCCGACGCCACCCCGGTCGCCCCCCAGGCCGTCCTGCTCCCGGCCCCGGTCGTGAGCCCCAGCGTGATCCCCGCCGGCACCACCGCGACGGTCACCGGCGTGCGCTGCACCCCGAAGCGGTCCACGCGCGTGTACGTCACGCTGACCGACGCGAGCGGCGGCTACGTCACCGCGACCTCGGTCGAACCGGAGCCTGACGGCACCTGGACGCTCCCGCTCACGCTCGCGGTGTCCACCGCGCCCGGCACGTACACGCTCGCCGCGACCTGCGACAGCTACGCCTCGCAGGCGCCGTACCGCTCGCGGGCCGTGACGGTGACCGCGAGCACCGCCGCGCCGTGGACTCCGCAGACTCCCGCCCTCCCGAACGTCCCGAACGGCACCCTCACCGACGTCGACTGCACCCCCGCCGCGGCCCTCGCCGGCACGTCTGGGATCGCCGGTTGCGTGGCCGTCGGCTACGCGAACAACGCCAGGACCCCGGTGGTCGAGACGTGGGACGGGACGGCGTGGACCGTCGTCGCGGTGTCGACACCGGCGGGCGCCGACACCGCGTACCTGTCCGCTGTCGACTGCACCGCCACGACCCGTTGTGTCGCCGTGGGCGACGCCACCACCGCGACCGGTCACGCGGCGTTCGTCGCGCAACTGGCCGGCACGACGTGGAGCACGAGCGTGCTGCCGGCGCCCGCGGGTGAACGGGAGGGATCGCTGGTCGACGTGTCCTGCCCGACCAGCACCACCTGCTACGCGATCGGCTCGACCGGCTCCCTGTCCGAGGGCAGCAGGTACTCCGCCACGACCTACCGCCTGAGGGGCACGACCTGGACCCAGCTCGCGGACCCCATCCCGTCGAGCCCACGCTCGGGGCTGTCCGCCCTGTCCTGCGCCGGCGCCCAGACGTGTGTGGCCGTGGGCTCCGACAGCTACAGCTACCCCAACCGGCCGACGGCCCAGGTCTTCGACGGCACGGTGTGGCACTCCAGCACCCTGGCCGACGTCCCGCTCTCGTCCTCGCCGCGACTGTCGGACATCAGCTGCGCCACCACCTCCTCGTGCGTCGCGGTCGGCGTCACCTCCGACGGTGACGGCGTCGAACACCCGCTCGTCGAGAGCCTCACCGACGCCAACTGGCGGTCGACCCGCGTCGCCTCGCCTGACCCGACCCTCGCCGCCGGACTCGACGCCGTGTCCTGCCCCTCGGCCCGCTCCTGCGTCGCGGTCGGGTCGACCGGAGGCAACGAGCCGGCCGCCGCGCAGACGGCGGTGGCGGCGACGTCGGTCGACGGGCGGTGGACCATCGCCGAGGCCGATCCGGGAGTGGGCAGCCCGAACGAGTACCAGGGCGTCTCCTGCGTGCGGCCCGGTGGGTGCGTCGCGGTGGGCGACGCCCGTGACGTCCCGCTGGCCGCCGTCCGGACCTCGTCCGGCTGGGACGACCTCGGCGCCGCGGCGCCCGACGGTTTCCTCGGTGGCCGGTTCGAATCCGTCGCGTGCAGCGGGGCGAACGCCTGCACGGCCGGCGGATGGGTCGCGCGGGACCCGTACAGCGAGACGACGACGCCGTTCGTCAACCGCTGGAACGGCCACACCTGGTCGCAGCAGACCCTGCCCGACATCGGGTTCGGGCGGATCACCGGCGTGGCGTGCCCGACGTCGACCGTGTGCGTCGCCGTCGGGTGGATCGACGACGTGACCTCCGGTGGGCAGCAGCCGCTGCTGCTGCAGAAGCGGAGTGGCACGGCGTGGACGTCCACTCTGCTGCCCCAGGCCGACGGGGCCGCGCTGAACGACGTGGCGTGCCGCTCGGCGACGTCGTGTCTCGCGGTCGGCTCGGCGGGCCCGTCCGACCAGGGGGTCATCGGGATCGCACTGACCGGGACGACGTGGAAGGTCACGCGTACACCTCCGACCGGCGGCGTCGTCAACCCGCGGCTGGTCGCGGTGTCCTGCACGGCGGGCACCTGCCGGGTGGTCGGCAGCGGCTACGACAAGCAGACCTTCGACCCCCGCGGGATCGACCTGGCATGGGACGGCACCAGGTACACCGTCGGGCCCCGGCCGCCCGCTGGTCTCACTGACCTGAGCTGCGCCAAGGTGGCCGCCTGTGTCGCGGTCGGCTCGCCGGGCAACGCGACGACAGCCACGGTCTTCGACGGCACGACGTGGTCGAGCGAGCCACTGCCGGTACCGACCGGGGCGTACGCCCAGCTGTTCGGTGTGGCGTGCGCGGACGCGACGTCGTGCGTCGCGGTCGGGGCGGGCAACGGGCCGCTTCTGCTGCGTCGGACCGCGGCGGGCTCCTGGACCGCGGAGCCGGCCTCGACGACGTCGTCGCTGGCGTCGGTCGCCTGCCCGACGGCCGCGCGGTGCGTAGCGGTCGGTGGCGACACGGGCAGCAGTCCGGCGATCGTCGTCTCCCCCGGCGGGTGACGTCACGCAGCCCGGTCGGCCGGTCGCGTCGCGGCCGGAAGACCGGGCCGCGGCGCCTCCGTCGGCGGATGCACCTGCCGCGCCGGTGGTGGAGCCGGTCGCTCGCGCTGGTGGGGCTCGTCGTCGTCCTGCTGGTCGCCGCCGTCGGGGTCGACGTGCTGGTGCTGCGCGGACGCATCGACCGCCTGGACGTGACGCTGCCCGGCGGGGGTGACGGCGCGACCTGGTTGCTGGTGGGGTCCGACGCCCGGTCCGACGCACCCGCGGGCGCCGGGCCCTTCGGCACCACGGCCGACGCTCCGGGCGACCACGCCGACGCCGTCGTCGCGGTGCACGTCGCGCACGGCCGGACCACGGCCATCTCGGTCCCGCGCGACCTGCTCCTCAGTGCGGGCGACGGTTCGATCAGTCGACTCGCCCTGCTGTTGGCACGCCCGCAGGACCTCGTCGACGGGTTGTGCCGGACGTTGCACCTGCCGGTCGACCACCTGGTCGTCATCGGCATGGACGCGTTCGCCGGGGCGGTCGACGACGTCGGCGGCGTGACGGTCGAGATCCCCTCGCCGGTCCGCGACCGCGGCAGCGGGCTCGACCTCCCGCACGCCGGCCGGTTGCGGTTGGACGGCGCCCAGGCCCTGGCCCTGGTGCGGTCGCGTCACCCCGAGACGCTGGTCGACGGACGCTGGACACCGGTCGACGACGTGACCGGGACGGGTCGACGCACGACGTCGGTGGGTGAGGTGTTCGGCGCGCTGGCCGGCGCGGTCCGCACCGCGTCCGGACGACCGTGGACGGTGCAGGCGCTGGCGTGGACGGCGACCGGGTCGTTGCGGACCGACGCGGGCACGGGGGTCACGGACCTGCTGCGCCTCGCCGACTCCGACCTCGGCGACGTCGCGGTGCGCGACCTGCCGGTCGAGCCGGTACCCGGTGCGACCGACGGCGTCGGCGCCCAGATCGGCCCGGACACCCTGCGCACCGTCGCCGACGCCGGCTTCCCCAGCGACTGTTCGCCGCGCTGATCGTTGCGTAGTGCAGCGGTCCACCTCGGGGCCCGTCGGTCATTCCGAAGCCGTGACCACCTGCACCGCGGCGCGCACGACGTCGGGATCGTCGTGTGCGCGGAGGTCCCTCAGCGCATCGCGGCACCACGACGGCCACCCGGCGTCCTCGCCGACGACGCGGACCACACCGAGGCGGACGAGGGCGGCGGCCGAGGTCGAGCCGCTGGGCGCCGCAGCCAGGGCACCGCGCACGGCGCGGTGACCGACGACGCCGATGACCGACCGCAGCCGGGCGCCCACCGCCGAGCCCGCCCGACCGGCCAGCACCGGCCCCTCGGCCACGGCGACGAGGCGTTCCAGGCCCCTGACCGGGTCCCCGTCCCACACCACCGCCGCGGCGGCGAGATCGACCGCGAGGTCGCGGGTGGCCGGGGTGCCGGCGAGCAGGTCGACCAGAGGGGCCAGCTGGGACCGCAGGACGGGGTCATGGGCGGACCGGTCGGCCACCACACCCGCGAGCACGGTGAGCCGTTGCCGGACCGGGCGGTCGCGGTCCGCGCCGGCGTCGACGTCGGCGACCGACCCGCTGTTCCGCAGCAGCTCCTGGGCCGCCCCGAGCACCGGCGAGAGGTCGGCGAGGACTGTTGCACCGTGCACCAGTGTTGTCACCGCCGCGCGCCAACGACCTGTCGGCCCGAGGTCGGTCACGACCGGGACCATGGCCGCGGCGACCTCGGCGGGTGCGAACCGGAGCCACCGGGCGAGAGCCGCGAGGGTGGAGCGGGCCACGACGTCGTCGACCGTCGGGGTCAGCACGTCGATCAGCAGACGGGTCCACCGGGCGCGGTGCCGCGGTGCCACACCGACCGGTGAGAGGTCGAGGACCGCTGACGCCGTCCGCGGATCCGCAGCCGCCTCGGCCAGCACGGTCCAGGCCCGCGCGTCGTCGAGACGGCTGCGCAGCGACGGCGCCACGGCCCGTCGCACGTCGCGGTGTTCGCCCGGCGTGCGCCACACCCGCTCCAGCAGGCCGACGGCGTCGGGTGTCTCGAGATCCACCACCAGCCGGACCGCGTCCTTGCGCACGGTCACCTTCGGCGCCACGAGCAGGTCGCGCACCGGTGCCGCGAGCTCGTCCGGAGCGAGGCGTTCCAGACACCGCCGCAGCGCGGGCACCGCGACGCGGGACCGGTCGGTCGTCGCGGCCGCCACCAGCTCGCGCAGCACCGCCCGGGGTTCCTCGCTCTCCCCCAACGCCGAGAGCGCGGCCTCCGCGATGACCACGTCGGCATCTCCGGCCAACCCCAGCAACACCGGGTCCGAACCGGGCACCAGTCGCAGCTGCCGCAGTCCCGCGAGCCGGTTGGCCGCGGTCTGGCCGGGGTCGGTGGCGAGCGCGGTCGCAGCGGTACGGAACGCCGCCACCTGCGTGGCGTTCCACCGCGCCGACCACTGCCCCACTCCCGGCAGCAGCCGCAGCTTGCGCGGGAGGAACCGCCCCTCGGACGGCCGGCGCAGCACGTCGTCGAGCAGGTCGGTGCGGCGCGCGGCCACCGCGGTCGCCACCTCGTCGATCGTGATCGTCGACCGGTCGGCCGCGACCACCCGGGCCACCCGGTCGTCGCGGGTCGCCGACGGCTCGAGCCACAACCGGATCGCCCGGCGGACCACCTGGTCGTCGGTCGCGCGGGTGGCCGCGGCGACCAGCTCTTCCAGCTCGGGGAGTCGCACCCGCCGGGCGGCGCCGAGCGCCGAGGCGAGCGAGAGGGCCGTCCCGTACTCGCCGGTCGCGGCCTCCGCCCGGCACCTCGGCGCCAGCGCGGCGAACACCTGGACGTCCGCCCGGCGGGGCAGGGCGCGGGCGAGGCGGGCGAGCTGGTCGCCGTACC
>NZ_JBTJEQ010000013.1:0-99254 GCF_054456675.1 Jatrophihabitans sp. YIM 134969 | reverse complement strand
ATGCCGACGGCGGTGATGCCGACGGCGGTGATGCCGACGGCGGTGATGCCGACGGCGGTGATGCCGACGGCGGTGATGCCGACGGCGGTGATGCCGACGGCGGTGATGCCGGCGGCGGTGACGGCGGCGGTGACGGCGGCGGTGGCTGGTAGCCCGACGTTCGGATGGGCGACGCGGTGCGGTCGTCATTCTTCGAGGAGGACAACATGAGACTGAACCGCTTGGCCCAACTCGCCGGCCCGGTGTCCGCGATCCGACCGCCGATCGAACTCAACCCGGCGACGTTGCTCGTCGTACTCAAGAACGGCAAGGCCGATCGCATCGTGCGGCCGGGACGTCGTCACCGTCGCGTGATGGCGTTGCCGATGACCGGCACGCTCACGGGCGTCGTGGTGTCCACGGCCGGACACCTGGTCGAGGTGACGGTCGCCGACGTCCCGACCAACAGCGACTTCGCGGTGCCTGCCGTGGAGGTGCAGTCAGTGGTCCGTCTCGCCGAGGACGCCTCGGCCGATGCCGAGCTGATGCGCTACATCGACCGCGACGCGGCCAACATCGCCGAGCAGCTCGAGCCAATGGTGCTGACCGCGGTGGAGTCGCTGGTGCGCAGGGAGTTCTCGCGACACACGCACGAGGAGCTGCACGCCTCGAACCTCGTGGACCTGTTCCTCGCCGGAACCCCGCTGCTCGACGGCTTGTTCGTCCTGGAGTCGGTGCTGCACGTCAGCGCGACTTGGAACGAGCACTTCGTCACGATGTTCCAGAGCAATGCCGTGAAGGCGGCTGAGCTGAACCGGATCGCGCAGGAGACCGAGGTCGAGACGTTCGCGCAGCAGGCCGAGCTGATCAAGCTCCCGGGCGCCCGACAGATCGAACTCGAGCGCACCCGCGGCGAACTCGACGTCGTCAAGCTCCAGGCCGCTGAGCTCGGCGTCAGCCCGGAGCAGATCGCCAATCCAGAGATGTTCGCTGCGAAACTCGCCACCCAGGCCGATGTCCTGAAGACGCTCATCGAGAACGGTCGGTCGGCCGGGTCGGAAGCCGTGCGCCAGATGGTCACGGGCGGCGCGTGGAACACCCAGTCCCTGCCCACGGTTTCGGCGGGGCGCCGGCCCGAGGGTGGTTCCGCGGGCGCGAACGTCCTGCCGGCGGCGAACGCCGGAACGGACGACGACGTCCGCACGCCCGATCTGATGAGCGACGAGCGTCTCGGCGAGGTGTGGTCGCAGCTCGGGGTGGCCGACGTCGTCGAAGGCGATGCCGCTGCGGTCCGCGGTGGGCGGGCCGCGGTCCTGGTCGTCACGTCGGACACCGCGGCTCTCGAGGAGGTCCGGGCTCGCGCCGAGGCCCTCACCGCGGAACTCCTACGGGCGAGCGTCGAGCTGACCGTGATCCCGTACCGCCGTCAACTGGCTCCCATGATCGGCCAGTACCTCGCCCGTCGTATGGTCGAGCACGCCCAGGCCGTTGGTCGCTGCCGGGCCACGGCGGCCGGCGGGCTGCTCCGGCTTGGTCTCCCGCACGCCGAGACGCCGGCGGACGGGCGAGCTCTACGGCGGGCCATCAACGACCCGGACCAGCTCATCCTCGAACCGCTGACCCGGTTGCTGCCGTTCGACGCAATCGAGCTGTCGGCGTCGGCGTGACCGGTCAGGACCACGATGTACGCGGGACGGTGGCGCCGGTCGAACTCACCGTCGGGCGTTGGTACTTCGCCGTCGACATCCCGTGGCTGCCCGACCTGCTCGCTGACGAGTCCAACTCGCTGACCGGACGCCCGCTGGTCGAGGCGTTCGGACGTCAGGTCGGGATGTTGCGCGCCATCAGCATGGCGGCCAGGCCCGGATCGGCGTTCCAGCTGCGTTTCGTCTCCGGGGGCGACAACCCGGCAGGCGTGGTCTGCCACATCGTGGGCGCGTCCCGCTCGGTGCGGGACGCGGTCCACGCGGGAGCGTTGCTGTGTGCAGCGATCCCACCAGAGTTCCCGGCCGTGCCGGTACCAGCTGCAGAGGTCGCGGCGCGGGTGCGTCCCTTCGCCTCTGACCCCGACGCGACTGGTCTGGCCGAGATCCGCCGCACGGTCGAGCCGCTGGCACCGTTCGTGGAGGACCAGTCGCTGTCCGACCCGGTGCTCCTGCCGTGGAGTTGGTCGGCCCACGCCCTGCTGAGCAGCGTGGACCTGCTGCGTCGCCACGCCGGCACGACCATGCTCGCGGTCCACGTCGAACCCCGTCCCACCACGCCCGAGGCGCTGGAGTGGTTGCAGGAGGAGTTCGCGACCCTCGTCACCCACCTGCGTGACGTCGAGGAGAGCCCCATCCTCGCGACGGCCCTCAGGGCCTACAACGGGTGGCTACGAGACCTGCCTCGTAGCTCGGTGCACCTCCGGGTGATGCTCGCCAGTGACGTTCCGCTCGCGCCCGGTGTCCCGCAGATGGTCGGAGGGGATCTCTCGCGGACCTGGGAGGATTCCGGTCCGCGCGCCGTGGCCGGCAACTTCGACGTGTGTGTGCCTGCGTCGGAGACCGACATCGACTCGTGCCTGGTGCTGCTCGAAGAGCTGGTCTCCGACCCGTTCCAGACACCCGAGTCCGCGGAGCTGCGCGAGCTGCTGTTCCAGTTCACCCCGAGCGACGCCACCGTGGCGTTCCGGCTCCCGGTGGCTCCACGCGGCGGGCTCGACGGCGTGGCCACCGGCACACGCGGCACTCTCGGTCGCGGCCGGACGTGGTCACCGCGCCGTGACGGCGTCACCTCCGTCACGATCGGCAACCGCCCGGACGGCGGCGCGGTCGACCTCGAGCTCAGCGAGTTGAACCGCCACGTCCTGCTCGCCGGGCTCCCCGGGTTCGGCAAGACGACCACGATGCACGCCTTGCTCGACCAGTTGTCCGACCTCGACGTCCCGTGGCTGGTCATCGATCCGGCGAAGAGCGACTACCGCGCGTTGATCGAACTGGGACGCAAGCGGGGGCGGGGTGGCCGGGTGTACCGCCTCGGGCCCGACCACCCCGCGTTCAACCCGCTGGCCCCGCCGGAGGGTGTCGCCCCAGCGGCGTTCGCTCCACGGGTGTTGGCCGCCTTCGACGCCGTCCTCGGCTTGTCGTCGGCGTGGCCCTACGGGTACATGCTGTTGGGCCAAGCCCTCATGTCGACGTACGACGAACAGCCCGACGGGGCCTCGCCGACTCTCGGCGACCTGTACCGCAACGTCATCGTGGAGCTGCAGGGGCGTGGCCAGAGCGAGCGGACGCGCATGGACGCGGAGGCGTCTCTGGTCGGACGGCTCGAGTACCTCGCCGCCGGCACGATGGGCCGGGCGCTGCTCGGCGACCGGAACGCGGGCATCGACGTCGCTGGTCTGATGGCGGAGAACACCGTGATCGAACTCGGCGCTTTCGCCACGAGCGAGCAACGGGCGCTGATGTTCTCGCTCGTCATGGCCAACGTGCTGGCCTGGCGCGACGTCAACCGGGTGCCCGACCGGTTGGCGCACGTGACCGTGCTCGAGGAAGCGCACCGGTTGCTCCCGCCCGACGGCTCCAACGCGGGCGTTAACGCGTTCGTCGAGGCGCTCGCCGAGGTGCGCGGCGCAGGCGAGGGTCTCGTCGTCATCGACCAGGCACCCACGATGCTGCACCCCGGCGTGGCCAAGCTGACCTCGTCCATCCTCAGTCACCGCGTCATCCAGGCCGCCGAACGCGAGGCGCTGGGTAACGCGATGGTCCTGCACCCCCGCCAGCACGACGAGCTGGCGCGCCTCGGCCCCGGGCGGTTGATCGCCTTCACGGCCAACGCGCCCGCCGCCGAACTCGCCGACGTGACGGCGCGAACCGACACGTCGTTCCCGACGACGCTCGAACCCGAGCCGTCGCTCATGCCCTCGACATCGGTGCTCCCGGCCTGCGTGCAGTGTCACGTGCCGTCCTGCGTCGGCGATTCCGGCCGCTCGTACGCGGGGCACCTGTTGCAGGCGGCGGCCGCTGCGTCGCTTGAGGTCCCCGCCGATCCGTCCGAGCTCGCGGGGCTGGTCGACACCGTCCTCGACGACCCGGCGGTCTCGTACTGCGCGAGCGCGCACGTGCTCGCCGGCCGCAACGGTCAGACGCTGACCTCCCTACGTCGGGACCTCAGGCAGGCCCGCACCACGCTCGCCCGCGACACCCCGAAGCCCCGGAGGAATCCACGCCCATGACCGACTCTCCCGATCAGACGACCACGACCCGCTACGGCCAACACGTCGAAGCCGCCGACGGGGGAGCGCCGACACTGGCCACCGGCCTCGACATCGGCGGAGACCGCCCGGTCGGCAGGGAGGCCGTGCCGGCGCCAGCACGCATCTTCTACGACCTTCGGTTCCTGGCGGTCGCGGCCGTGGTGTGCGTGCCCGCCCTCGCGCTGCCCACTCTGTGGTGGTTGGTGGTCGCCGTGGCCTGGGCCGTGCTCGCGCTGGTGACGGGGTCGGGGTCATCTGCTCGGCGAGCTCTGGGCAATCTCGTCGGGGCGTTGTTGGGTGTGCTCGTCTCGGCCATCGTCGCGGTGGTGGTCGTCGGGCTCTTCGTCGGCGGCATCGCGGCGCTGGGCCACGTCGGAGAGCCAGGCTCGCACCTCTGGAGTGCGGTCCAGAAGGGCGCGGTGTCGTGGGCTCTCCGGTGGGGCCCCTACATCGGCGTGACCTGGTGGCTGGCCCGCGCGCTGCGCCGCCGCGCACCCTCGGTGTCGGGTCGCGTCGACGGGGTCGGGATCGGCGCTGTTCCGCTCGTCGGCGCCGCCCTCCTCGCCGTGTTCCTCACGACCCTGTTCCCGCAGAGCTGGTCGCCTCCGCTGGGGCTCACGGGACCCGGCATCAGCTCCGGGGTCGAGTCTCTGCGGGACCGGGTCGGCGGAGGACTCGCAGTCCACCAACTCGGTAGCCTGTGCGACTCGCTCCCGGTGACGGCCACCGAAGCCGACGGGGTCGTGACGATCACGATCGGGGTCAACGTGTCGTCCGGTCCGGTCCTCGCCGTCATCGCGCGCGCCCACAACCTCGCGAACCCCCTGCTCGACTCGTTCGTCGTCGTGGTCCGCAACACCAAGAACACCTACCGGGTCGACCGCGACGTCGTCGGCCTGCGCACCACGGTCACCTCGACCGCTCAACTGGGCGGGGGCGTCATCCACGTCGGACCGGTCGGTTCACTAGTCCGGCCCAACCCCCCGGTGGACCTCGCACCGACCTGTTGAGCTGAGAGGGGCAGCGCCGAGACCGGCGACGCGGCGAGACCCCGAGGGCCGCACCCGCTCCCGCAGTGCGGTACTCATGGAGGCGTGCCCGCCCGCCTCGACCACGTCACGTTCGTGGCGCACGACCTCGACCGCACCGCGGCGTTCCACGACCGGGTGCTGGGCGCCGCGGGGCTCGGCCGCGTCGTCGCGTTCCAGGACTTCGAGGACGAGGACGAGGTGGGCGAGGAGGCCGTCGGCTACGGGACCGGCGAGCGGGCGCTGCTCTGGCTCGTCGCCGGACGCACCCCGACCGCGGCGGCCCACGTGGCCGTGCGGGTCGACGAGCCCGAGGTGGTGGACGCCGTCGCGGCGGTCTCCGGCGCGCCGGCGAGGCACCGCGACCTCGACGCGCCGGGCTACTACGGGGTGGTCGTCACCGATCCCGACGGCAACACCGTCGAGGTGTTCGTCGCGAGGTAGGCGGTGGGCTCAGACGTCGACGTCGGTCGCGTGCTGGACGTCGGGCGGGCCGTCGAAGTACGGGCCGATGGCCGCCCGCCACTCGGTGAAGCGTTCGGTGCCGCGGAAGTTCTGCTCGTGCGCATCGACGGAATCCCACTCCACGAGTAACACGAACCGCGACGGCGACTCGATGCCGCGGGTCATCCGCACCGACCGACACCCGGGTGTGGTGGCCAGGATCTGCCGGGCGCCGAGGTACGCCGCGGCGAAGGCGTCCTCCTGCCCGGCGACGACGTTGATGAGCGCGACCTCGAGCACCATGCGGGCAGTGTGGCAGCCGAGGACGTCAGTCGCGCGTGCGGGCGACGATCGCCGCGGCCACCACGCACAACGCCGTCACGAACACGGCGAGCGTCACGACCGCGACCAGCAGCGACGTGGTGGTGACCAGCAGACCCGCACCGACGACCGGCACGGTCAGGCCGAGGTAGGCGCCGGCGAAGTAGGTGGACGTCACCTCGCCGCGCCGCTCCGGTGGAGCGATCGCGCCGACCTTCGCCAGGGTCGCTCGGAACGCGAACCCGACACCGAGGCCCGCGACGAGCACGGCGACGACCAGCAGCGGCAGCGAGGTCGCCACCACGGCGAGGACCAGCAGCAGGACCCCGACCGGTGTCACGGCGAGCCCGACCAGGTTGGCGGTGCGGTTCGCGAGCCGGCCGGCGAGCACCTGACCGGCCACCGCACCGGCGAGCAGCAGGAACGCGACCGCGCCGACCGTCTGGTGACTGCGGTCGCCGAGGCCCTCCTTGAGCACCTGCCCCGCGAGCGCCGTGCTGAACCCCAGCACCGAGAACGAGGCGAGCGCGGCCAGCGCGGCGGCCGCGAACGGGACCCGGATCTCGGGCGGCACCCCGAGCCGCTGCGGCTTCGCGCCCGCCCGCCAGCCGTCGGGGGAGTCGACGGTCTCGGGCAGGTCGACCTCGAGCACGAGCGCCACCGGCACGAGCAGCGCGAGGTGCACGAGGTACGGCAGCAGCGTGGGGTGCGGCAGGTGCTCGGCGAGCACGCCGGCGATCAGCGAACCGAGCCCCAGGCCGCCGAGGTTGACGACGGTGGCGAGCAGCCCCGCGTTGCGTCCCCGCTTGGTCGCGAGCTCGGTGAGGTAGGCGGTGAAGGCGCCGGTGGCGAACCCCGCCGACACGCCCGAGACCAGGCGTCCGACCAGGAGCAGCGGCAGCGACGGCGCGAGGTCGACGACCACGAAGACGGCCGAGCTCAGAGCGGCGATGACGACGGTCAGCAGCAGGACGCGCCGCCGCCCGACGTGGTCCGACAGCCGCCCGAGCAGCAGCAACGTGCCGAGCACCCCGATGGCGTAGGCCGCGAACACCACCGACACCAGCAGCGGGGTCAGCCCCAGTTCGGCCGAGTAGAACGCGTACAGCGGGGTCGGCAGGGTCGTGCCGATCATGGTGACCGCGAACAGGTAGGCGACCAGCGCCACGTGGCCGGCGCGCGGGGTGGTGGTCGTCGTGGTCACGGTGCCGGACGGTAACGACGCGGCTCACGCTCGGTCCGCCCGACCCCGTGGAACGAGGGCCGAGCGGGCTCAGCTCCAGGCGATCTCGCCGTCGCGGTCGACGAACCGGCCCGAGCCGTGCCCGGGCCCCTCGGTGGCGAGCGTGACGATGGCGTCGGTGCCCTCGGTGACGGTCTGCGGTCCGCTGTTGCCGTTGAACTCGGTGGCGGTGTAGCCCGGGTCCGCCGCGTTGACCCGGATGCCGGGGAACGCCTTGGCGTACTGGGTGGTCAACATGGTGAGGGCCGCCTTCGACGCCGTGTAGACCGGCGCGAGGTGGTGCGACTCCGGCCGTGACGGCTCGTGGGTGGCGGCGAGCGAGCCCATGGCGCTGCTGACGTTGACGATCACCGGGTCGGTGGATCGTTGCAGGAGGGGCAGGAAGGCCGTCGTGACGCGGACGGTGCCCGCGACGTTCACGTCGAAGACGTCGAGGACGTCGGTCCCGGTGAGATCGGTCGGGTCGCCGGCGGGTCCGGCGATCCCGGCGTTGTTGATGAGCACGTCGAGCGTGCCCTCGTGCTCGCGGACGTCGGCCGCGGCGGCGGTCACCGAGGCGTCGTCGGTGACGTCGATCTGGACGAAGCGTGCGCCGACGTTCGCAGCGGCCTCGCGGCCGCGTTCGGGGTCGCGCGCGCCGAGGACGACGGTCTGGCCGGCTGCGACGAGCCGGCGGGCGGTCTCGAGGCCGAGGCCCCGGTTGGCTCCGGTGATGAAGGTGGTGGTCATGCGATCCAGCCTGCGTCGGTGCGAGGGGCGCGACCAGAGACCGCCTGACGGTGGGACCGGCCGTACCACCCTCGCGGCGTCCCGGCCCGGCACACTCGAGTCGTGACGGCGACAGCACTGGGCTCGACCCTGCGCGCGTGGCGGGACCGGCTCACGCCGGCCGCAGCGGGCCTGCCGTCCGGTCACGCCCGCCGCGCCGCCGGGCTGCGGCGGGAGGAACTGGCCGATCTCGCGGGCCTCTCGGTCGACTACGTGGTGCGGCTCGAGCAGGGCCGCGCCACCACCCCGTCGGCCCAGGTGGCCGCCGCCCTGGCCCGGGCGCTGCGGTTGACCGACGAGGAACGCGACCACCTCTACCGGTTGGCGCAGTTGGCACCGCCGACGGACGGACGGGTCTCCGACCACATCCCGCCCGGCGTGCACCGCATGCTGTCGCGTCTCGGTGACGCCGCGGTCGCCGTGTTCGCCGCCGACTGGCAACTGATCTGGACCAACCGGTTGTGGACGGCGCTGCTCGGCGACCCGACGGTGTTCGCCCCGCACCGCCGCAACTTCGCCCGCGACGTGTTCCCGGTCGACGACCACGTGCCGGTGATGTCGCAGTGGCCGATGTCGACCGACGACGACGAGCTCACCCGTGTCGCGGTGGTGTCCGACCTGCGCCGGGCGACCGGCCGCTTCCCCGACGACCCGCGCCTGGCCGGGCTGGTCCACACCCTGCAGCAGGGCAACCCCCGGTTCGCCGAGCTCTGGGCGGCGGCCACCGTCGGCGCCCACCACGAGGAACGCAAGGTGGTCACGCACCCCGCGGTGGGCCCGGTGACGATCGACTGCGACGTGCTCACGGACGGCGGCGCCGAGCTCAAGATCGTCGTGCTCACCGCCGAACCGGGCACCGAGGACGAGACCAAGCTGCGGCTGATCGGTGTCGCCGGGGTGCCGGAGCGCGTCGTCGTCGAGGGCTGACGTCAGGGCCGTTCGAGGGTGCCGCCCGGCAGCACCTCGCGGACGACGTCCCAGACCCGCTCGGTCTCGAGGTCGGTGAACGGGTACGCCTGCCGCCCGGCGGCCGTGGTGAGGTGCAGGGTCGCGACGCCGGCGCGGCGTTGGAACGGCGAGGACCGGACGACGGCGCCGATGACGCCGTCGGCGGCGACCACCTGGCGACGGCGGACGAGCGAGCCGTGGCGGGTGACCACCAGTCGTCCGCCGATGCGGTGACCGAGCGACCTCGCGCGGTCGGCGGCGAGGAGGACCGCGGCCACCAGCAGGAGCGGCGCGACCCACTGCGTCCAGAGCGGCAGCACCCCGAACGCGGCGAGCACGCTGACGACCACGACGACCGTGAGCGCGGGCAGCACGGCGCGGGTGAACCGGCGCCGGACGGCCGTGCGGCCGTGGCCGACCAGCTCCCCGTCGAGAGCGGTGGGGTCGTCGACGATGTCGGCCCCGACCGCGAGGTCGATCCGCCGCGGCGACGGCGGCACCAGCAGCGACGCCGTCCTCTCGTTGCCGCGGTTCTCCCGCAACCCGACCG
Source organism: Jatrophihabitans sp. YIM 134969 (assembly GCF_054456675.1). Classification (NCBI taxonomy): domain Bacteria; kingdom Bacillati; phylum Actinomycetota; class Actinomycetes; order Jatrophihabitantales; family Jatrophihabitantaceae; genus Jatrophihabitans; species Jatrophihabitans sp. YIM 134969. The sequence goes on along the minus strand of NZ_JBTJEQ010000013.1, from coordinate 89,736 downwards.
CGACGGCCACCAGGCGTGCTCCGCCCACCGCCCGCAGCAGCACCGGTTCGCTGAGCTCGACGCCGCGGACCCGCTTGTGTTCGAGCGTGGTCTCCCGGCGGGTGATCAGGCCCCGTGAGACGTGCAGGGTGCCGTCGGAACGGCGGGTCAGCCGGAAGCGGTGGAACGCCAGGACGTACCCGGCGATCGACAGCAGCGACACGGCGATCACGACGGCCGCGGCGATCTGGACGACGTCGAGCCACAGCGGTGCACGCTGCAACGATCTGATCGCCTCCCGGGTGAGGGCGAACCGGGTCGGGTCGATGCGAGCCTCGTTGAACAGCCGGGACCCGGCGCCGACGACGACCAGTCCGGTGATCGCGCCCGACAGCGTGAACGGTGCATAGAGCAACCACCGCTGCCGTAGCCGGACCAGCTCGACCTCGGACGCCGCCGCGACCTTGTCGAGTGACACCTCACCGGGCGCCGTCGGGGCCCGGTGCAACAGTTCGCCCCGCAGCCGCTCGGCGTCGGCCACGCTGAGGCCGTCGAGCACGAGGTCACGGTTGCGGCGGGTGTCGACCTTCCCGGTGCCGATGACCAGCTTGCCGAGACCCAGCAGGCGGTGCAGGAACGGCGCGGTGACGTCCACCGAGCGGACCCGGTCGCGGGGGGCCACCGACGTCGACCGGTTGATCACGCCGCGTCGGATCTGCACCTGCTCCGGCGTCACCCGGTAGGTCGTGGTGAGGTACCGGACCACACCCCAGCCGATGAGCGCCACCGCACCGGCGCCGGTGATGGCGGTGCGGATCGGGTCGCCGAAACCGGTGAACAGGATGACGACCAGGGGGATCGCCCACCGGCCCAGTTCCTGGAACGGCGCGACCAGCAGCATCCGTTGGTCCAACCGCCGCCACGGCACGTCGCTGGGAAGGGCGCCGTCGACTGTGAGCGGCGCCATCGGGGGGAAGTCAGGTGGCGTCGTCAGGGGAATCACCCGCCACGCGCGCGAGTTCGGCACTCAGCCGTTCGGCGACGTCACGGTCGAGGGCCGGGACCTGCAGGGCGCCGGCGGCGGACGCCGTGGTGACGGTGAGCGTCGCCAGCCCGAACAGGTTCTCCAGCACCCCGCGCTCGAGATCGACGGTCTGCACCCGCGAGAGCGGCGCGATCCGCCGTTCCACCACCAGCCAGCCGCTCTGGGTCTGGAACGCGGTGGGCGACTGCTCCCAGCGGTGGATCCGGTAGCGCCACTGCGGCATCACGACGACGTGCAGGACGGCGAGGGCGAGCGTCACCAGGACGATCGGCAGCCAGACGGCGGCCGGGGGACCGACCGGGAACAGCACCGCCGCCTCGACCCCTCCGATCACCACCCACCCGGGCAGTGCCCGCACGGTCCAGTACCCGATGGCCGACCGTGACACCCGCTCGCGCGGCGGTGCCGGGACGCTGTTGGTCACCAGCCGCGAGCACGCCACTCGGGGAGCGACGGCCGCTCCGCGCCGAGCGTCGTGTCGTTGCCGTGGCCGGGATAGACCCAGGTGTCGTCGGGGAGGACGTCGAACAGCCGGGCGGTGACGTCATCGAGCAACGAGGTGAAGTCGGCGGGAGAGGTGGTCTTGCCGACGCCGCCGGGGAACAACGAATCCCCCGTGAACACATGGGGTCGGCCGTCTGCCGGCCGGTGCACCAGGGCCACCGAACCCGGCGTGTGGCCGCGCAGGCCGATCACGTCGAGCACGACCTCACCGACCGCGACGACGTCGCCGTGGTGCAGGCGTTCGTCGACGGCCACGGGCAGCTCGTCGGCGTCCTCCTCGCCGGCGAACACGGCGGCCCCGGCGTCGGTGACGACGTCGGCGAGCGCCGTCCAGTGGTCGCGGTGGCGGTGGGTGGTGACGACGGTGTTGACCGGCGAGCCCTCGAACCGGACCAGCTCGGCCAGCCGCCCCGGTTCGGCGGCGGCGTCGATCAACAGCCCCTCACCCGATGCCGTACACCGCAGCAGGTAGGCGTTGTTGCTCATCGGCCCGACCGCGAGCTTGACGATCGTCAGCTCCGGCAGCCGCCGGACGTCCCAGGGACCCCCGACCTCGACCTCGCCGGTGTAGGCGTCACCTGCGGCGGTGCCGGTCACGACTCGTCCTGGACAGCTGCCACCGGGGTTTCCTCCGTGTCGGGTCCACCGAAGATCGGGATCTCCTCGGTCGGGGGGTCGTCCAGCACCTCGACCTTGGCGTCGGGCAGGTACCGCAGGACGTTCTTGACGTACGAGTCGACCGCGGCGGCCCGGCCGACGTCCTCACCGTTGGCCTCGGACAGGAACCAGCGGTGCTCGGCGATCTCGTAGAACAGCTCGGCGTCGGGCAGCTTCGCCCGCAGCTCGGGGGGCACGCGCGAGAGGGTGCCGTAGAACTTCTCGTCGAGCCACCGACGGGCGGCGAGGTCCTCCGGGACGGGGTGTCCGACGCCGTCCTCCCACGACCCCCGGTACCGCGCGATGTCCGAGAGCAACCGGCGGGCCTGGTTCTCCTGGACGTCGAGCCCGGTCAGCGCGAACAGCCGGCGGCGGTGGTGGCCCGGCTCCACGATGTGCGTGCCGATCTTCAGCTTGCGGCCCTCGTCGACGCTCTCGACGTTCACCTCGGCGACGTCGAAGCCGAGGCTGTTGAGGCGGCGGATCCGCTGGTCGATGCGGTACTTCTCGCCCGTCGCGATGACCTCGTCGTTGGTGAGCTGCGCCCACAGGGACTCGTAGCGCGGCGTGAGTTCCATCGACAGTTCGATCGGGTCGATGTCGTCGTCGAGGTAGCCGCCCGCCTGCAGGTCGAACATCTCGCCGGCGATGTTCTCGGTGGCAATCTGCAGGTCGTGCGCCCGCTGGCCGTTGGACAACGTCTCGTGCAACTCGCCGGTCTCGGCGTCGACCAGGTAGGCGGCCAGCGCTCCGGCGTCGCGGCGGAACAGGGTGTTCGACAGCGAGCAGTCGCCCCAGAAGAACCCGGCGAGGTGCAGGCGGACGAACAGCTCGGCGAGGGCGTCGATGAGCCGGTTGCGCAGGTTCGGCAGCACCCGGCCGGTGAACAGCGAACGGTAGGGCAGCGAGAACGCGAGGTGCCGGGTGATGAGCAGTCCGCCGAGGTCGTCGCCCCCGGTGTCCGCCCGCTCGACCACGGTGCCGAACGCGCTGACCACCGGCACCGACCGGTCGGCGAGCTCGCGCAGCAGCCGGTGCTCGCGGACCACGAAGCGGTCCGTCGCCTCCTTGAGTGCGAACAGCTCGTTGTTGGCGCGGACGAACCGCACGACGTGGCGGGAGATGCCGCGGGGGACCTGGACGAGCAGGTCGCTGTTCCAGTCCTCGAGCGGGGTGTCGAGGGGCAGGTCGAGCAGGTCGGTGGCGGCACCGAGCGTCGTCAGCGTGTACGTCCCCATGGCAGCTCAGGAGCCTAGTCCCGCCAGGGGGCACATCCGCTGAAATCCACCTCGGCAGGAGCGCTGGGTCGTGGTCGGCCCCCGACCGGCCCGGTTTGCCCCTGGCGCACGGGTGCCCGGCTTGCGATCCTCGACCGGCGCCGACTGCACCGGCGCCACCTCCGAGGGGAGACGAGATGACCGAGAGCACCTCCGGTGACTGGTCCGACTGGAACGCGGAGTCCGCCGGTGACTCCGCGATCTGGGCGGGCGACCAGGTCGATGCCGGAGTCACGTCAGCGGCCGACGGTGACCCGGGGTTCGCCGCGTCGCAGTTCGACGCCGGGTCGACGGCGTTCTCCGACGCCGCCGACTCCGCGGGCCTCGCCGCGGACCAGCTCGACCCGAACTCGACGCTCGCGCAGGAGTACTCCGCCGCGGGTGACGCCTTCTCCACCGCGTCGGAGGCCGCGGGGCTCGACGCCGACGCGGCGACCTCGAGCGAGTGGGCCGACTGGAACAGCTCGATCGCCACGGACAACGCGAACTCCGCCGCGGACTACGTCGATGCCGCGAACACCGCCGCCGCCTCCGGCGACACCGAGCTCGCGGGCAGCCTGCTCGACACCGCCGCGGTGTACGCGGACTCCGCCGACGCCGCCTCGGACACGGCGTCGGGGTACGCCTCGGACGCCGACTGGTCGTCGACCCAGGCCGACCAGAGCTGGGCGACCGCGGCGGGCGAAGCCGAGGACGCGAGCGCGATCTCGTCCAGCGTGGGGGAGACCGCTGACACGACGTCGTACGACACGTCGTCGACGTACGACTCCACCAGCTATGACTCCACCTCCTACGACTCCACCTCCTACGACACCGGCACGGAGTACTGAGATCACCTCGACCACCCCGGCGAGCGCGCGGGCCGAACGGGTCGTCGCCGGGGAACTCGCGGACGTCCGCACCGAGGTGCTGCGCGTCCTGCGCACCGCCGGGCTCACCCTCGACGCCAGTGGTCTGACCACGCTGACCGCGCACCGGGGCGGTGCGTTGTCGGCCGCCACGCTCCACCCGGACAAGGTGCCGTTCACCGCCGCCGTCGACCTCGCGGTGCGCGACCTCGGAGGAGAGCGTGTCGGCACCGGCGTGCAGGTCGCCCTCGAGGCGCGCTGGCCGTCGTCGGCGCCGTTCCCCGCCGCCGCGGCCGCGGCCTACGGGCAGGCGTTCGTGGCCGCGTTCGACGCACTCGACTCCGGCCTGCGGCGCTTCGCCCCGCGGGCGACCTTCGACGCCCCGACGTTCGTCGGAGCGACACCGGGGGAGGCGACACTCGGGGTCGCGCAGTCCGGCGCGGGCGCCGCGGCACGGTTGAACCGGATGCTGGAGGGCAGGACCGCGGAGCGGGTGGCCGAGGGCGACGTCGTCCTGGTCGTGGGCCAGCGCGCGGCCGGGCTCGACCTCGGCCTGCTGTACACGATGACGGCGGCGGGAGCGGCGATCGCGTTGCGACCCGGACCCCTGCCGCCGGCCATGGCCGCCCAGGTCGGGGACCTGACCTCGCGGCTCGACGCCGCGCTCGCCGCCGCCGATCCGAAGCTCGGACGGGTGCGGATCCCGTTGCAGGAGCGGGACGTCCCCGTCGTCGAGTTCCTCCACCTCCAGGCGCGGCTGCGAGCGCAGCTGCCGGTCCGGACGCTGCTCGTGTGCACGACCTGCCGACTGGAGAAGATCGTCAACCCCGACTACCAGCGGCTACAGGCGCGGACCCGTCGGAAGAACGTGCTGTCCGGCGGGCTCGGCGGGATGGTGTCGATGCACGGCGTCAGCCCGTTCGTCATGGTGACGCGGCTGATGCAGCTCAAGGACGCCGGGGCCGAGCCGTTCGTCTGCCCTCGCTGCCAGGGGCTCGACGCCGACGAGAGCGTCATCACCTTCTGCCCGAACTGCGGCGACCGCCGCACGGAATCCGCCCTGCGCGCCTGCGCGAAGTGCGAGCACGACTTCCGCAGGGACGTCCCCGCCGGGTCGCTGTGGCAGCAGGCCGGCCCGACCCCCGCACGGCTTCCTCCGGTACCGGACTCACCCGCGTCGACGTCCCCGCCTCCGCCTCCCGCGGCGCCGACGCCGTTGTCACCGGGCTCAGGTCTTTCGGCCGTGCCGGTGGTCGCCGCACCGCCCCAGCCGCCCTCTCGCGCTGACGTGCCGGCGCCGCCTCCATCGGCCGTCCCCACCCCACCGGCCGCTCCAAGCGCTGGATCCGAGGCCGACGGCTGGTCGGCGCCGACCTCCCACGGGTACGCGCAGCCGTCCGCCGGGGTTTCGACGAAGGGGTTGCGCGGGCTGTTCGGCAGGGCCGATCCGGCCACGTCGACTCCGCCGCCGCCACCTGCCGCGAGCCAGCCCGCGGGCTGGTACGCCGACCCGAACGGTCAGCCGCTGTGGCGCTGGTGGGACGGCTCGGCCTGGACCGACCACGTCAACGCCGGGGGCTGACCAGCCTCCCGCCCTCAGCACGACGGGATCGACCGCACCGACGCGCGGGAGCCCGCGTAGACGAACGTGGCACGACCCTGGTCGAGCCGGATGCGCAGCGAGGTGCCGTCGGGCGCGTCGACGTAGGTGAACGACGCGGTCGCGTCGTGGAACAACTGGGTCGCGGGGTACGCCGCGTGGATCGCGGCCCACGTGCTGCCGGTGCGTACACCGAGCACGGTCACCCAGCGGTACGCGAACAGCAGCGTGACCCGGCTGCCGGAGCCGTCGAGGTAGGTCAGCACGTCGGCGCGACCGTCGGTCGTCTCCAGGTGGCGGCACAGGCCGATGTCCACGCGTCGCAGCGGGACCCCGACCTTGGCCGTGAGGGCCTTCGCGGCGTCGCCGACCGCGGCGTTCCCGATCCGGCCGGGTGAGACCGACAACGGGAACTGGTCCCAGTCGCAGCCGCGGAGGACGATCTGGGCGAAGCGGCCGCTCGAGGGGCGGAAGGCCGACGGGAACAGTGCGCCGGTGCTCGGCACCCAGTTCGCGCTCACGGCTCCGGTCAACGAGCTGCACCCGGTGCCGCGGTCGGCCACGGTCACCGAGGGACCGAAGCTGCCCGAGACACCTACCCGTCCGGCGAGCGTGAGCCGGGTGAACAGACCGAGGTCGACGGTGGCGGCACCGGCGGCCGTGCCCGCCGCGTCGCCGCTGAGGTCGTGGACGTCGGTGTCGTGGCCGTTGCCGCGGTCGAAGCCGACGGCGACGTGGGTGACCGAGCGGCGGTCCATCGACGCCGCGCCGGATGTCGTGAGGACGACCGTGGGGTCCACGTCGACGTACACCGGCGGCGTGGTCGTCACCGGGATGTGCAAGGCGAGCGAGGACCCGCCGGCTCCGGGCGCGAGCGTGCACGCCGTGCCCGCGGCGAACGAGTACCGGCTCAGCAACTCGGGGTCGGCGGACAGCTGCAGGTGCGCCGCCCGACGGGTGGCGTCGAGGGCCACATCGACGTGGAGGTCCGACAGGTCCAGGGTCAGCTGGACCGAGCGCGTCGGGTCGGTACCGCTGCAGCTGAAGTCGGCGGTGCCGGCGTCGAGGACGGCGTCACCACCGCCCACGATGTCGGACGGCTGCAGGGAGCGGTTCACGCTGACGTCGTAGTCGGTGTACAGCGCGTCGAGCGAGACGGGATCGGTGTCGACGCGGCTCGTGCTGTCCGGGTTCGTCACGACGCGGAAGACACGCCCGGCGACACCGTCGGGCAGCGTCGGGGTCCCGGGTGCGACGACGCCGGCGCCCACAGCCGGTGGGGTCACGCCCGCGGCGAGGACCACGGTCGCCGTACCGTCCGCGCTCCTCGTACCCGAGATCACCTGGTCCGCTGAGAGGGTGACGGTGGCGTCGGCAGGTGACACGTCGGCGACCGAGCGGTCCGCGCCCAGGATGTCGCCGGTGCGGTCGGCGACCAGGTGCACGGTGCCGGCCGAGCCGTTGAACACGCTCACCGTGCCGTCGGAGGCGACGGGGACGACGACGGCGTTGGCGAGGGTGCGTCCGCGCGCGAAGTTCAGGCTCGACACCACCGGCCGCGGCCCGTCGCCGGACCACGTGGTGATGTAACCGTTGCCCGTCGGGGCGGTGACCGTGACGTTGAGCAGGACCTTGCTGCCGGCCTCCGACCCGACCGGCACGCGGATGGTGGCACCGGGCGCGACGGCGCGACCCGGGGCGCCGGTCCCGTTGCGGGTGTCGAGCACGCGCGTGGGGGTGGTCGCGACGACGGTCCCGTTCGCGCTCGGTGTGCCGCGCAGGAAGTAGGCGCGGACGTCGAGCAGCAGCTGCACGGGGCCGGCGGAACCGTTGTACAGGTCGACGTACCCGTCCGTACCGACCGGGACGACGGCCAAGTTCGGCACGGTCTGGCCGCGGGTGAAGTTGAGGGTCGACGCGACCGGCCGGTCCGTGCCGTCCGGCCAGACGGTGACGTACCCCGCGCCCGTCGACGCCGTCGCCGTGACGTTGACCGCGACCGCGCTGACAGCCGCGGTGCGGTCGATGCCGCCGGGATCGGTCACGCGCACCCGCACGCGCCCACCGGGAGCCACCGCCGCGCGGGGAGCACCGGTGCCGTTGCGGGTGTCGAGCACCCGGGTCGGCCCCGCCCGCTCGTAGGAACCCGGCGTCGAGGACTCGCCGCGGAAGAAGTACCCGACCGCGTCGACCAGGACGTGGGTCGACCCGCCGGAGACGTTGTGGACGTAGAGCCGGCCGGTGTCGCCGACGTCGGCGACGACGGCGTTCGCGACCGTCTGCCCCTTGGCGAAGTTGACGTCGGACACCGCGGCTCCCAACCCGGGGCTCGGCTCGACGGTGAGGTAACCCGCAGCGGTCGGGGTCACTGCCGTCACGTTCAGCACGACGGCGCCGACGCTGCCCAGCGGGATGCCCTCGCGGCCGGTGACGTCGACGTCGATGTAGCCGTTCGGGACGACCGCGCCGTGGCCGTCCGGGCTGTCGACGTCCCGGGTGTCGCGGAGGCGGACCGGGGTGATGGCCCGGTAGGAGCCGGCGGCAGCGTCGAACGGGAGGTCGACGCCGGTGTCGTTCGGGAACGACTGGGCGTTGGTGGACACCGGGGGAGCAGGATCCGCACCCGCACGCGTCACCACCGGTGCGGCGAGCGGACCGGCCGCCGCTAGGACAGCGACGGCGAGCGTCGCGACGGCAGGGCGACGCAGGGCGCCGGCACGGACGGACTTCACACGGTCTCCAGGGAGTCAGCCGGAGGCGTACATCCCCGGGGTCGCACCGGGATTGTGCGCGATCGGCCCCGCGTGCCTCGACCCGGGTCGGCTCAGAGCTCCAGCGCGAGCAGGGCGTTCTCGACGACCTCGGTGAGCGCGGGGTGGATCCAGTACTGGCCACGGGCCATGTCCTTCACCGGCAGACCGAAGCTCATCGCCTGGATGAGCGGCTGGATGAGCACGCTGGACTGCGGCCCGATCAACTGGGCACCGAGGAGGAGACCGGTCTTCTTGTCCGCGATGACCTTGCAGACGCTGGTGGTGTCCTCCATCGCCCAGCCGTAGGCCGTCCCGCCGAACTCCTGCGTGGCGCACGCGACGTCGTACCCGTTCTCCAACGCCTCCTTCTCGGTCTGTCCGACCTGAGCCAGCTGCGGGTGGGTGAACACCGCCGACGGCACGAAGCGGTGGTCGCTCTCCACCCACTCGCTCCGATCGTTGTAGTGAGCAACGTTGTGCTGGACCACGCGCTCCTCGTGGTTGGCCACGTGCTTGAGCTGGTAACGGTTGGCGACGTCACCCAACGCCCAGATCCGATCCACCGACGTCTGCTGGTGGGTATCGACGACGATGACGCCGTCGTCCGCGACCTCGACGCCGACGTGTTCGAGGCCGAGGCGGTCCGAGTTCGGCACCCGCCCGGTCGCGATGAGGACCAGGTCGCTGTGCACGACCTGACCGTTGTCGAGCGTCACCCGCTGCTCGGAGTGGTCGCCCTCGACCTTGTCGATCGTCCGACCGAGGTGGACGTTCCACTTGGCGGTCGCGGCCTTGGTGAAGCGCTTCGACATCTCGGGATCGAGGGCCATCAACAAACTGTTGCTGCGAGCAACGATCGAGACCTGCGCACCGAGCGCGCCGAAGACGTGGCCGAGCTCGGCCGCGATGTAGCCCGCGCCGATGATGGTGAGGCGGCGGGGCACGGCCTCGATGCGCATCACCGTGTCGGAGGTGTGGAACGGCACTCCGGACTCCCGCGCCTGGTCCGGGACCACGGCGCGGGAGCCGCTGGACAGCACCACCTGGTCGGCGGTGAAGCTCTTCCCGGCGTCGACGCCGCTGGTCACGGTCAGCCGGTACGTGCCGTCGTCGGGCTGCTCGACCGCGAACTCGCCGTGGCCCTGGAACAGGGTGACGCCGTTGCCGCCGGACTGGCGGTACCGCTTCCCGCCCGCGACGATGCCGTCGATACGCCCGAAGATGCGGTCGCGGATGTCGAGCCACCGCACGCCGGTGACCTCGGCGTCGACGCCGAGGCGCGCACCCTCGCGGGTCGTCTCGGCGATCTCCGCGGCGTACACGAACATCTTGGTGGGGATGCAGCCGACGTTGATGCACGTCCCGCCGAACGTGCCCTCCTCGACCACGGCGATGCGCTTGCCCTCCAGCGGCCCACCCGGGATGGAGTTCCCGGAGCCGGTGCCGATGACGGCGACGTCGAAGTGGTCAGGGCGGGCGGTGTGTTCCACGCCGTCCACGGTACGGCGGCGGCGCTGCCCGAACGCGTCGAAGACGTCACGCCCCGAAGGCGTCGGCGGCGAGGTCGCCGATGAGCAGGTCGACGTCGACGTCCACCCCGTGCCGCTCGAACCAGGCCCCGACGTTGCGGACGTCGCGGGCGAGGAACTCGACGCCCTGCGGGTTCGCGACCACGTCGACGACCTGGGGGAGGTCGATCATGACCAGTCGACCCTCGTGGACGAGCAGGTTGTACGCCGACAGGTCACCGTGGGCCCACCCGTTACGGGCGAGCAGGGACATCGCGTCGCGCAGCTGCTCCCACAGGTCGCGGGCCTCGTCCCGGGTGCCGCGCCACGCCGCCAGGCGCGGGGCGGCCTCGCCGGTCGGCGACCCGATGAACTCGAGCATGACCTCGGTGCCGAGCAGCTGGACCGGGTACGGGACGGGCGCGCCGTCGGACCAGAGCCGGGACAGTGCCGTGAACTCGGCCGACGACCACTGGCCGGCCAGCAACTCCCGACCGAACTCGGTGCGCCGGGCCATGGCACGGGTCTCGCGGCTGCGACGGACCCGACGGCCCTCGGTGTAGCCGGAGTCGCGGTGGAACTGACGGTGCTCGGCGGTGCGGTAGCGCTTGGCGGCGAGCAGGCAACTCGTCCCGTCGGGCGCGGTGCGCTCCACCAGGTGGACGTCGGCTTCCTTGCCCGTCTTGAGGATGCCGAGCTCGGTGTCGTGCGCGGACAGGTCGGTCACGACCCAGTCCGGTCGCGGGGTGGGTCCGTGCGTGGAAACGTCCCAGGTGGAGAAGGTGTCGTGCTGGAGGTCCTCGTCGGCACGGCCGTCGAGGAGGTGACGCTCGATCATGATGGGTCTCCGTGCGCCGGAGACCTCTGCTGTCAGGGCAGGGTCAGCGGCGCGGGTCGAGGGTGGGCAGGGCGCGGACGTCCTGGCGTGACAGTGATGGACACGACGCACCTCCCGGTTCCCGACTCGACGGCGTTCCGGGAGCGACCCTGCCCTGCTGCCTCCGGGCGTCGCAACTGGTTTACGGTGCGGGCGTGCCCCCGAAGCCGCTGGCCGAGTTGATCGACCCCGGGTGGGCGCAGGCGCTCGCACCTGTCGCGCCGCAGATCAGCGCGATGGGGGAGTTCCTCCGGGCGGAGGTGGCCGCGGGCCGTCCGTACTTGCCGGCGGGCGAGCACGTGCTCCGCGCCTTCGAGCGGCCGCTCGCCGACGTGCGCGTGCTCATCGTCGGCCAGGACCCGTACCCCACGCCCGGTCACGCGGTCGGGCTGTCGTTCTCGGTCGCGCCCGACGTCAAGCCGCTGCCGCCGTCGTTGCGCAACATCTTCGACGAGTTGGTGTCGGACCTCGGTGTGCCGCGGCCCTCCACCGGCGACCTCACCCCCTGGGCCGACCACGGCGTGCTCCTGCTGAACCGCGCGCTCACCGTCCGCCCCGGCACGCCCGCCTCGCACCGCGGCAAGGGGTGGGAGGAGGTCACCGAGGCCGCCATCCGCGCCCTCGCCGCCCGCGGCGGCCCACTCGTCGCGATCCTCTGGGGCAGTGACGCGCGCAAGCTCGCCCCGTTGCTCGGTGTGACGCCGCGGATCGAGTCGGTCCACCCGTCACCCCTCTCCGCACGCGGCGGCTTCTTCGGCTCGAGACCCTTCTCCCGCGCCAACGCCCTCCTGGTCGAGCAGGGCGCCGAACCGGTGGACTGGCGCCTGCCGTAGCAGGGCTCTTCCGACGACTGGGGTCCCAGTTCGCGGTTGCGGCCACTGAAACCGCGAATTCGGACCCCTGTCGTCGGGTCAGAGGTGTCAAGAGGCTCTCCCGATCTGTGCAGACACGCCGGGGCTGTGGACGGCCGATCCGCGACGTCGGACATCCGGAGACGCTCGGGTCGTGCCAGACCGATGACCACCCGAGGTCCCGCCCCAGCGGCTGCGGGTGTTCACCTCCTCCGAGGCGTACAGCGCGGGATGGACGCCCAGCGCCTTGAACCGTGCGGTCGCGTCGGGCCGACTGCTCCGACTCCGGCGCGGGGTCTACGTCGAGAACGGACTCGACGGCGACCTGCACCCCGCTGACCGGGCGCGTCGGCACCGCGCCCGATGCTCGATCGCGGCAGCGCTGGTCACCGACGGCAGCACCGTGACCGGGCTGTCGGCAGCGACCGCCCGAGGCTGGCCGACGTGGGCACCTCGAGAGCTGGCCTGCCTCACGGTGACCGACAGTCGGTCGACGTCGCTGCCCGGCGTGCACTTGCATCGCACCGGGCTCCGTGCCTCCGCCCGATTGCAGGTCGCGGGTTTCGCGATCACGACTCCGACCCGCACCGTCGTCGACGTCGCGCGGGAGCACGGCACGGAAGCCGGCCTGGTCGTCGCAGACGCCGCCATGGCTGCCGGCCTGACCTCGCCGGACCAGTTGCGCGAGGAGGTCGGACGGTTCATCGGCCGCCGCGGGGTGGGCCGGGCTCGACCGCTGGCGGACCTGGTCGACCCGAAGGCCGAGAGTGTCCTCGAGTCTCGGAGTCGGTGGCAGTTCGTGGTGCACCGACTGCCGATGCCGCAGTCGCAGGTGTGGCTCTACGACGTGGAGGGTCACTTCCTCGGTCGCACGGACTTCTGGTGGGCCGACGGGGTCATCGGAGAGGTCGACGGCGCGGAGAAGCTCACCGACCCGGAGGCACGGACTGCCTACCTGCGCCGTCAGCATCTGCTCCACCGTGAGCACCTGCGGGTCGTGCGATGGGGTGTCCGAGATCTGGGTGCCTTCGACCCCACCGCCGCGTGGCTCAGGCGCGAGTTGACGGCCGCCCGGTCTGATGCGCGGCCGCGGCTCTGGGTCGCCTCACCCCGACGACTGGGGTCCGAGTTCGCGGTCAGGGCACTCTTGGCCGCGAACTCCGACCCCAGTCGTGGACTCAGAGGTGCTTGAGGGCCTCGCGACGGCTGAGGGGCGACAGGGCGGGGTGGGCGTCGACGAAGGCGCGGACCCACGCCGGATCGGTGCGGGCGTACTGGCGCAACGCCCAGCCGATGGCCTTGCGGACGAAGAACTCGCTGTCGGTCACGTTCGCCTCGATCACCTCGGTGAGCAGGTCGAGGTCGGTGTCGGCGCGGGCGTCGAGTTGACCGATGACCGCCGAGCGTCGCAGCCACCGGTCGTCTGCGGTCGCCCACTCCTGCAGGACGGGCGTCATCTCCGGGCGGTGCACCTGCAGCAGCTCGCAGGTCGTGTGGGCGACGGCGTCGACGTGGTCCCACCACGCGCCCGTCACGATGACCTCGGTGGCGAACGGCAGCAGCTCGAGTCGACCCTTCCCCGGGTCAGCGCGCAGCAGCATCGTCGCCGCGTACCGCTCCTCGCGCGCGGCGGCCTCGCGCCAGAGCGTCGTGCCGGCGGCGAGCAGGGTGTCGAGGTCAGCCGGAGGGTGAGCCTGCACGACCCGGCGGACCGCCGGCAGCTTCACGCCGAGGAACGGCTCCTCGGTCTTCATGTACGCCTGCATCGCCGGGGCCGCAGCCGGCTCAGCGATCTCGCGGAGCTCGGTGCGGACGGCCGTGACGAGCGCCTCGGGTGAGTCGGTGGGCGTCGCAGGGGTGGTCACGGCGGGAATGCTAGGACGGCACCCCGACGCTGTGACCTGTGACGGACCGAGGTCGACGGCGTGGGTTGTCGGACCCCCGCACTACCCTCGCGAACCGATCCCCAGCAGCCTCGAAACACCCCTGGAGTGGACACCTGTGGCCGACCGTCTCGTCGTGCGTGGCGCCCGTGAGCACAACCTCAAGGACGTCTCGCTCGACATGCCGCGTGACGGCCTCATCGTGTTCACCGGGCTCTCGGGCTCGGGCAAGTCGAGCCTCGCCTTCGACACGATCTTCGCCGAGGGGCAGCGCCGGTACGTCGAGTCGCTGTCCGCGTACGCGCGCCAGTTCCTCGGGCAGATGGACAAGCCCGACGTCGACTTCATCGAGGGGCTGAGCCCGGCCGTCTCGATCGACCAGAAGTCGACCAACCGCAACCCGCGGTCGACCGTCGGCACGATCACCGAGGTCCACGACTACCTGCGTCTGCTCTGGGCGCGCATCGGGATCGCGCACTGCCCCGTCTGTGGCGAGCAGATCGCGAAGCAGACCCCGCAGCAAATCGTCGACCAGGTCCTCGCCATGGAGGAGGGCACCCGGTTCCAGGTGCTCGCCCCGGTCGTCCGCGAGCGCAAGGGCGAGTGGATCGACCTGTTCGAGGACCTGCAGACCAAGGGCTACTCCCGCGTCCGGGTCGACGGCACGGTGCACCCCCTGACCGACCCGCCGACGCTGAAGAAGCAGGAGAAGCACTCGATCGACGTCGTCGTCGACCGCCTGGTCGTACGGCCGTCGAGCAAGCAGCGCATCACCGACTCGGTGGAGACGGCCCTGGGTCTCGCTGAGGGCATCGTCGTGCTGGAGTTCGTCGACCGCGAGGAGAACGACCCCGACCGCGAGCGGCCGTTCTCCGAGAAGCTGGCCTGCCCGAACGGCCACCGGCTGGCGATCGACGAGCTCGAGCCCCGCTCCTTCTCGTTCAACGCCCCCTTCGGCGCCTGCCCCGAGTGCACGGGTCTCGGCGTCCGCAAGGAGGTCGACGTCGAGCTCATCGTCCCGGACCCGGAGAAGTCGCTGGCCGAAGGCGCGATCGCGCCGTGGGCGACGGCCCAGACCTCGGAGTACTTCCTCCGGCTGCTCGGCGGTGTCGCCGACTCCTACAGCTTCACGCTCGAGACGCCGTGGGAGAACCTCACCGCGCGGCAGCAGAAGGCCGTCCTGCACGGCACCACCGACCAGGTGCACGTGTCGTACAAGAACCGGTACGGCCGCACCCGCTCGTACTACGCCGCCTACGAGGGCGTCATCCCGTGGCTGGAACGCCGTCACGAGGAGACCGAGTCGGAGTGGGCGCGCGACCGGTACGAGGGCTACATGCGCGAGGTGCCGTGCCCGGTCTGCCAGGGAACCCGGCTGAAGCCGGAGATCCTGGCCGTGACGGTGGGTGGGCACTCGATCGCCGAGGTCAGCTCGCTGTCGATCCGTGAGGCCGCCGCGTTCCTCGGCGAGCTGACGCTGAGCGCCCGCGAGAAGAAGATCGCCGAGCAGGTGCTCAAGGAGATCAACGAGCGGCTGCGGTTCCTGCTCGACGTCGGCTTGGACTACCTCTCGCTCGACCGCGCCGCCGGCACCCTCGCCGGGGGTGAGGCGCAGCGGATCCGGCTCGCCACGCAGATCGGGTCCGGGCTGGTCGGCGTCCTCTACGTCCTCGACGAACCGTCGATCGGGCTCCACCAGCGGGACAACCGCCGGCTCATCGAGACCCTCCTGCGGCTCAAGAGCCTCGGCAACACGCTCATCGTCGTCGAGCACGACGAGGACACCATCAGGGTCGCCGACTGGATCGTCGACATCGGCCCGCTCGCCGGCGAGCACGGTGGCCGGGTCGTGGTGTCCGGTCCGCTCGAGGACCTGCTGAACTCGTCCGAGTCCCTGACCGGCGCCTACCTCACCGGCAAGCGCTCGATCGAGGTGCCGCTGGTGCGGCGGCCGGTCGACAAGAAGCGGGTGCTGGTGGTCGAGGGCGCGCGGCAGAACAACCTGCGCGACATCGACGTCACGTTCCCGCTCGGCACGTTCACCGCGGTGACCGGGGTGAGCGGCTCGGGCAAATCGACCCTCGTCAACGACATCCTCTACAACACCCTCGCCAACAAGGTGAACGGTGCGCGCCACCCCACCGGCCGCCACAAGCGGGTGCGGGGCGTCGAGAACGTCGACAAGGTCGTCGGAGTCGACCAGGGACCGATCGGGCGCACCCCGCGGTCGAACCCGGCCACCTACACGGGCGTCTTCGACCACATCCGCAAGCTCTACGCCGAGACCACCGAGGCGAAGGTCCGCGGCTACCAGCAGGGCCGGTTCTCGTTCAACGTCAAGGGCGGCCGCTGCGAGGCGTGCCAGGGCGACGGCACGATCAAGATCGAGATGAACTTCCTGCCGGACGTCTACGTCCCGTGCGAGGTCTGCAACGGCGCCCGGTACAACCGCGAGACGCTCGAGGTGCACTACAAGGGCAAGACGATCGCCGAGGTCCTCGACATGCCGATCGAGGAGGCGGCCGAGTTCTTCGCGCCGATCTCGAAGATCAGCCGGTACCTCAAGACCCTCGACGAGGTCGGCCTCGGCTACGTCCGGCTGGGCCAGCCCGCCACGACGCTGTCCGGTGGTGAGGCCCAGCGGGTGAAGCTCGCGACCGAACTGCAGAAGCGCTCGACCGGCAACACCGTGTACGTCCTCGACGAGCCGACCACCGGCCTGCACTTCGAGGACGTCAACAAGCTGCTCGCCGTGCTGCAGTCGTTGGTCGACAAGGGCAACACCGTGTTGACGATCGAGCACAACCTCGACGTCATCAAGACGGCCGACTGGATCATCGACATGGGTCCCGAAGGCGGGTCCGGCGGCGGCACCGTCATCGCGGAGGGGACGCCGGAGGACGTGGCCGCGGTGGCCGAGTCGTACACCGGTCAGTTCCTCGCCGAGATGCTCGAGCCCGCACCGGCGAAGCGGGGGACCCGCGCGGCCGCTGCCCGCAAGGCGGCCCCGCGCAAGACCACCGCCCGGGCCGCGAAGACCGAGAGCGCCGAGGAGAAGAAGGCGGCCGCGGCGGCCGCCCGTCGCAAGTCCGCGGCGCGCCGACGCCTCTCGGCTTGATCGCCCGACGATCGGGGACGAGCGGGGAGGTCAGCCGAGGCTGATCTCCCAGTCGGCGAACGGCGGGTCCACGACGAACGACGGCTGGTGGAACCGGCGCACCAGGGCGGCGGCGCGGTGCGACGCCTCCGCGACGTTGAGCACGCGGCCGTCGTCGTCGACGCGCAGGACGTTCGTGAACACGGCGAACACCAGCTGCAGCTCGTTGGCGTTCTTCGCGAAGTCCGGGCGGTAGTCGATCCCGCGCAGGAGGCCGTTGCCGTCGAGGGTGCCGCTACCGAGGGCGTAGGCGAAGTCGCGCACGGCGGCGCGGACGCTCGAGGGGAGCCGGGCCATGTCCTGAGCGTGGCACGGCCCGGGCCGCGGCGACACCCCGCGGGCACCGCTAGGTTCGGTCCGTGGTCGACGACACGCTGCGCGCGCTGGCCGACCGGCTCGGCGTCGCGACCGAGTTCTGGGACTGGCAGGGACGGCAGGTCGAGGTCCCGCAGTCGACCGTCGTCGCCGTGCTCGCCGCGCTCGGGGTGGACGCCACGACGCCCGCAGCGGCGGCCGACGCGCTCGACGGGCTGTGGCGCACCGAGTGGCAGCAGATGCTGCCGCCGTGCGTCGTCGTCGAGGCCGGGACCGCCCGCACCGTTGCCGTCCACGCGACCGCGGGGGACACCGTCCGCGCCTGGGTCGACCTCGAGGACGGCGGCGCCTGGCACGGACTGGCGACCACCACCGGGTCCGTGCCCGACCGGGAGCTGGACGGGCGCTGGATCACCCGCACGGACTTGGCGATCCCGACCGACCTCCCGCTCGGCTACCACCGCCTGCAGGTGCGGGCCGGGACGGGCGGCAGCGAGACCACCCTGGTCGTGACCCCCGCCTGGGTCGGCGTCCCGGACCGGGTCCACCGCGGTCGGACCTGGGGGATCGCGACCCAGCTCTACAGCGTGCGCTCGGCCGGTTCGTGGGACGTCGGCGACCTGACCGACCTCGCGGACCTGGCGACCTGGGCCGGTGACGTCCACGGCGCGGGCTTCGTGCTGGTCAACCCGCTGCACGCGGCGGAGCCGCTCCCGCCGGTGCAGCCGTCGCCGTACCTGCCGGCGACCCGTCGGTTCGCCAACCCGGCCTACCTCCGGGTGGAGGCGGTGCCGGAGTACGCCCAGCTCGACGCCGACCACCGCTCCGAGGTGGATGGTCTGGCCACACAGGTGCACCGTGCAACGGTCGGCTCGGACCGCGTCGAGCGGGACCCGGCGTGGGCGGCCAAACGTCAGGCGCTGCGGATCGTCTTCGACGCGGGTCGCAGACCGGCCCGGCAGATCGCGTTCGACGCGTTCCGCGCCCGGGAGGGTGACGGCCTGGTCGACTTCGCGACCTGGTGCGCCCTCGCCGACCGCCACGGACCGGACTTCCGGGCCTGGCCCGCGAACCTTCGCCACCCCGAGTCCGATGCCGTCGACGCCTTCCGAGTCGCCGCTGCGGACGACGTCGACTTCCACACCTGGCTGCAGTGGCTGCTCGACGAGCAACTCGGCGGTGCGCAGGAGGCGACCCGCCGTGCCGGCATGTCGCTCGGGGTGGTGCACGACCTCGCCGTCGGCGTGAGCGGTACCGGCGCGGACGCGTGGGCGTTGCAGGACGTGCTGGCCGAGGGTGTGACCGTCGGCGCGCCGCCCGACGCCTACAACCAGCTCGGTCAGGACTGGGACCAGCCGCCGTGGAGACCGGACCAGCTGGCAACGTTGTCCTATGCACCGTTCCGCGCGATGATCGCGACGGTGCTGCGGCACGCCGGGGGTGTCCGGGTCGACCACATCCTCGGCCTGTTCCGGCTGTGGTGGATCCCTGCCGGTGCCGACCCGCGTTCGGGCACGTACGTCCGCTACGACCACGAGGCCATGGTGGGGATCCTCGCCCTGGAAGCGGCCCGCGCGGGCGCCGTCGTGGTCGGCGAGGACCTCGGCACGGTCGAGCCGTGGGTGCGGGACTACCTGCGCAAGCGGGGGATCCTCGGCACGTCGGTGCTGTGGTTCGAGGGCGACTACGAGCCCGGCGGCACCGGCGGTCCGCTGCCGGCGGAACGGTGGCGCGAGTACTGCCTGGCCAGCGTGACGACGCACGACCTGCCCCCGACCGCCGCCTACCTCGCCGGTGACCACATCCGGCTGCGGGAACGTCTGGGCCTGCTCACCCGCCCCGTCGCCGAGGAGGAGGCCGACGACCGCGCCGCCCGCGAGGCGTGGTTCGCCGAACTGCACCGCGCCGGGTTGCCGGCGTCGGACGACGACGAGACCGGCACGATCACGTCACTGCACCGGTACCTGCTGCGCACCCCGTCACGTCTGCTCGTGGTGTCGCTCACCGACGCCGTCGGCGACCGCCGCACGCAGAACCAGCCCGGCACCGACGAGACGCAGTACCCCAACTGGCAGATCCCGCTCTCCGGTCCCGACGGAGCGCCGATGCCGCTCGAACGGGTCTTCACCGACCCGCGCGCGGCCGCCCTGCTCGACGCGATGCGCGATGGCTGAGCCGGCCCAGGTCGTCGCGGTCGTCCCGGCGCGCGGCGGATCCGTCGGGTTCCCCGGGAAGAACCTGCGGCCGTTCCTGGGGCGACCGCTCGTGGCGCACGCCGTGGCCACCGCGCACGCCGCGGGTGTGAGGCGGGTGGTGTGCACGACCGACAGTCCGGAGATCGCGGCGGCAGCGGCAGCCGAGGGCGCCGAGCTGGTCGACCGGCCGGCGGAGCTCGCGACCGCGACCGCCCACATGCTCGATGCTGTCGTGCACGCCGCCGACGACCTCGACCTGGCCGACACCGTCGTCCTCGCCCTGCTGCCGCCGACCTCTCCGTTGCGCACACCAGCCGACGTGGTCGAGGGCATCGAACTGCTCGAGCGACGCGGGGCGGGGTCGGTGGTGCAGGTGACGCCGCAGCGGTCCCGTCACCCCTGGAAGAGCGTGGTCGAGAACGGCGGCACGCTCGCCCCGGTGCGGTCGTGGGCCGACCTCGAGGCGCCACGGCAGTCGTTGCCGCCGGCGTTCACGCTCACCGGCGGGCTGTACCTGGCGCGGGTCGGTGATCTGCGGGACCAGCTGCGGTTCTTCGTCCCGGCTGTCGTGCCGCAGGTCGTCCCGCAGGAGCGGTCGATCGACATCGACACCGCGGCGGACCTCGACGCCGCGGCCGACACCGCGCGCCGGCTGGGTCTCACCCCGCCCTGACGCCGGAGGGGTCGCGCGCCACCCGTCGCACGAGTGGGGTCCGAATTCGCGGTCCGAGGGGTGCCGGCCGCGAACTGGGACCCCTGTCGTCGGTGTGAGGAACGCGGTGGAGCCCGTCGAGGCGGCGAACGGGAGTGTCGGACCCGCGAACTACCGTGGAGCCCGTGCCCAGCCCGTCCAGCTACCGCCCGGCGCCGGGGAGCATCCCGGTCGACCCGGGGGTCTACCGGTTCCGGGACAGCAGCGACCGGGTCATCTACGTCGGGAAGGCCAAGAGCCTCCGGCAGCGCCTGAACTCCTACTTCGCCGACATCACCGCGCTGCACCCGCGCACGCGGCAGATGGTCACCACCGCAGCGCGCGTCGAGTGGACCGTCGTCAACACCGACGTCGAGGCGCTGCAGCTGGAGTACAGCTGGATCAAGGAGTTCGACCCGCGGTTCAACGTCAAGTACCGCGACGACAAGAGCTACCCGTGGTTGGCCGTCACCGTCGGCGAGGAGTTCCCGCGGCTGCAGGTCATGCGCGGCGCCAAGCGCAAGGGCGTGCGGTACTTCGGCCCGTACAGCCACGCCTGGGCGATCCGCGAGACCCTCGACCTGCTGCTGCGCGTGTTCCCGGCGCGGACCTGCAGCCGGGGCGTGTTCGTGCGCGCGGGGCAGATCGACCGGCCGTGCCTGCTGGGCTACATCGACAAGTGCAGCGCGCCGTGTGTGGGGCGCGTGACCCCCGACGAACACCGCCAGATCGTCGACGACTTCTGCGACTTCATGGCCGGCCGTACCGACGTCATGATGCGGCGGGTCGAGAAGCAGATGCAGACCGCCGCGGCCGACCAGGAGTACGAGCTCGCGGCCCGGCTGCGCGACGACCTCGGCGCCCTGCGCCGGGCGTTGGAGAAGCAGGCGGTGGTGTTCGGCGACGGCACCGACGCCGACGTCGTCAACTTCGCCCAGGACGACCTCGAGGCGGCCGTGCAGGTCTTCCACGTCCGCGGCGGCCGGATCCGCGGTCAGCGCGGCTGGGTGATCGACAAGGTCGCGGGGGCCGAGGAGACCGTCGACACCGGCGTGCTCGTCGACCAGTTCATCGGCCAGTTCTACGGCGTCGCCGACGATCCCGACGCCGACGACCCCGACCTGGCGGGTGAGGACGGCGCGGGCATCCCGCGCGAGATCCTCGTGCCGGAACTGCCCGACGACGTCGACGTCCTCGCCGACTGGTTGTCGCAGCGGCGGGGGAGCCGCGTGACCATCCGCGTCCCGCAGCGCGGCGACAAGGTCACGCTCATGGAGACCGTCGGCAAGAACGCCGCCGAGTCGTTCGTCCAGCACAAGCTCAAGCGGGCGTCCGATCTCACCGCCCGCTCCATGGCCCTCGCCGAGCTGCAGGAGCACCTCGACCTGCCCGATGCCCCCCTGCGCATCGAGTGTTTCGACATCAGCCACGTGCAGGGCACCAACGTCGTCGCCTCGATGGTCGTGTTCGAGGACGGCCTCGCCCGCAAGAGTGAGTACCGCCGGTTCGCGCTGCGCGACACCTCCGAGGGCACCGGTGACGTCCAGTGGATCGCCGAGGTCACCCGCCGCCGCTTCGCCCGCTACCTCGACGAGCAGATCGCCGACGGCGGCTCCGGGGACGTCGCCGAAGGCCCCGACGACGACGGCGACCGTGAGCCCAGCGTCAACGGTCCGATCGACCCCGAGACCGGCCGCCCGCGCAAGTTCGCGTACGCGCCGAACCTGCTGGTGGTCGACGGTGGCGCCCCGCAGGTGGCGGCGGCCCACGCCGTGCTGCAGGACCTCGGCATCACCGACGTCTCGTTGGTCGGCCTCGCCAAGCGGCTGGAGGAGGTGTGGCTGCCGGAGCAGGAGTTCCCCGCGATCCTCCCGCGCACCTCCGAGGCGCTCTACCTGCTGCAGCGGGTCCGCGACGAAGCCCACCGCTTCGCCATCACCTACCACCGCCAGAAGCGCTCGAAGTCGATGACGGTCTCGGCGCTCGACGGCATCGCGGGCCTCGGCGAGACCCGCCGCAAGGCGGTGCTCAAGCGGTTCGGGTCGTTGAAGAAGCTGCGGGCCGCCACGGCCGAGGAGATCCAGGAGGTCCCCGGCATCGGCCCGGCCACGGCCGCGGCCATCGTCGAGGCCGTCCACCGCGGCGAGCCGCCCGAACCCGCGGTCAACGTCACCACCGGTGAGGTCATCGAGAACTGATCACGCGATGATGGAGCGCGTGAGCATCGACCGAGCGCCGGCGACGGAGGAGCGCACCCTCGACGGAGGAGCGACCTCGGAGCGACGACGGGGCCGGCGATGACCGAGACCCCCCGGGCCGACGACGCCGATCCGACGCCGACCGTGCTCGAGACCGTCGTGGTCACGGGCCTGTCGGGTGCCGGCCGCAGCACCGCGGCCAAGTGCCTCGAGGACCTGGGCTACTACGTCGTCGACAACCTGCCGCCCGAGCTGCTCGCCACCATGGTCGACCTCGGCAGCCGCAGCCAGGGCGCGATCAGCCGCATCGCCGTGGTCATGGACGTCCGCAGCCGGCCCTTCAGCGCCGACCTGCGCGCCGTCATCCGCGACCTCGACCACCGCGGCCTCAAGCCGCGGGTGCTGTTCCTCGAGGCGGCCGACGACGTCCTGGTGCGCCGGTTCGAGTCCAACCGCCGCGAACACCCGCTGCAGGGGCCGGAGGGCCGACTCGTCGACGGCATCGCCCGCGAGCGGCAGGTCCTGGCCGGGTTGCGCGAGGACGCCGAGCTGGTGGTCGACACCACCGGGCTGTCGGTGCACCAGCTGCGCCGGGTCATCGAGGGGTCGTTCCCGCTGTCCGGCGGAGTGGAACCCCCGCACGCCACGGTGTTGTCGTTCGGCTACAAGTACGGGCTGCCGGTCGACGCCGACCTCGTCGTCGACGTCCGGTTCCTGCCCAACCCGCACTGGATCCCCGACCTGCGGCCGCTCACCGGCGAGACCGACGAGGTCCGCGACTACGTCATGAGCCAGGACGGCGTGGAGCACTTCCTCGACCTCTACGGCGAGGTCCTGCAGATCATCGGTGCCGGCTACGCCCGGGAGGGCAAGCGGTACATGACCCTCGCCGTCGGGTGCACCGGCGGCAAGCACCGTTCGGTCGTCATCGCCCGCGAACTCGCGCAACGCCTCGACACCCAGGGCGTCCGGGCCACGGTCGTCCACCGTGACGTGGGCCGCGAATGACGGAACCGCGTGAGGACGCACCGTTGCACCCTGCAACCACGGGTCGTCCACCCAAGGTCGTCGCGCTCGGCGGTGGCCACGGCCTGTCCGCCTCGTTGGCAGCGCTCAAACAGCTGACCCCCGACGTGACGGCCGTGGTGACCGTCGCCGACGACGGCGGCAGTTCCGGTCGGATCCGCAAGGAACTCCCGGCGCTGTTGCCACCGGGTGACCTGCGCATGGCCCTGGTCGCCCTGGCCGGAGGCGCCGACGCCGAGACCGGGTGGCCGCCGCTGCTGCAGCACCGGATCGGCGGTCGCGGGTCGTTGTCCGGGCACTCGGTCGGCAACATGGTCCTGGCCGGGCTGCTGGAACTGCACCCCGACCCGGTTGAGGCCCTCGCGGTGGCGGCGCGGCTCGTCGGGGCCACCGGGCGGGTCCTGCCGATGAGCCCGAAGCCGCTGGACCTGGTCGCCGACATCGAGCACGACGTCGACGACGGCGCGGTGCGGGTCGATCGCATCCAGGGCCAGTCGGCGATCGCCGACGCCGGCGGGCGGCTCGCCGCGATCGAGCTGTTCCCGGTGGGTGCGCCCGCGTGCGCCCCCGCCGTCGACGCCGTCCGCGAGGCCGACCTGGTGGTGCTCGGGCCGGGGTCGTGGTTCACCAGCGTCATCCCGCACCTGCTCGTGCACGAACTCGCGGCCGCACTGGTCACGACCCGCGCCCGCAAGGTCGTCGTGCTCAACCTCGTGGCGCAGACCGACGAGACCTCGGGTTTCAGCCCCGCCGAACACCTGCAGGTGCTGCGGGGGCAGAGCCGGTGGGTCGGCGGCCTCATGGTCGACGCCGTCCTCGCCGACCCGTCGACGCTCGACCCCGCTCAGCTCGCCGACGTGCAGGACGCCGCCGCCGCGCTCGGTGCGGAGGTCGTCCTGGCCGACGTCCGCGACGCCGACCACTCCGACCGCCACGACCCACGGAAGCTCGCCGTGGCCTACGGTCGGGTGCTCGCACCGTGAGCCGACGACCGGGCACCGCACCGCCCGGACGCCGACCTGCGCCCGCCTGCCAGCCCGCTCGCCCACACAGGAGGATCCACTCGTGGCGATGACGTCCGCCGTCAAGGACGAGCTGTCCCGCGTCGAGGTGAGCCGGCCGTCGGCGCGCAAGGCCGAGGTGGCGACGATGCTGCGTTTCGCGGGTGCCCTGCACCTCGTCGCGGGCCACATCGTCATCGAGGCGGAGCTCGACACCGGGTCGGTCGCGCGGCGGCTGAAGAAGGACATCGCCGAGGTGTACGGGCACGCCTCCGACATCTCGATCGTCACGGCGGGCGGCCTGCGCAAGGCCAACCGCTACATCGTGCGCGTCACCCGCGACGGCGAGGGGCTCGCCCGGCAGGCGGGCCTCATCGACCTGCGCGGACGTCCGGTGCGCGGTCTGCCGCAGTTCGTCGTCTCCGGCAACCAGGCCGACGCCGACGCCGCGTGGCGCGCGGCGTTCCTCGCCCACGGCTCGCTCACCGAGCCCGGGCGGGCCGGCTCGCTGGAGATCACCTGCCCGTCGAGCGAGGCCGCGCTCGCGTTGGTCGGCGTCGGGCGCCGCATCGGCGTGACGGCCAAGGCCCGTGAGGTCCGCGGTGCCGACCGGGTCGTCGTCCGTGACGGCGACACCATCGGCGCGCTGCTCACCCGCATCGGTGCCCAGGAGAGCTTCATGGCCTGGGAGGAACGGCGGATGCGCCGCGAGGTCCGGGCCACCGCCAACCGCCTCGCCAACTTCGACGACGCCAACCTGCGCCGCTCGGCGCGCGCCGCGGTCGCGGCCGGCGCGCGGGTCGAGCGGGCGATGGAGATCCTCGCCGACGACGCCCCCGGGCACCTGCTCGAGGCCGGCCGGCTGCGGGTCGAGCACAAGCAGGCCTCGCTGGAGGAACTCGGTGCGCTGTCCGATCCGCCGATGACCAAGGACGCCGTGGCCGGACGCATCCGTCGTCTGCTGGCCCTCGCCGACAAGCGGGCCCAGGAGCTCGGCATCCCCGACACCGAGTCCGCGGTGACCCCCGACATGCTCGCCTGAGGGCGGACGCGACCGCTACCGACGGGTAGTGCGAGGGGTGGGAAACCGGGGCCCCGCGGGCCAGTAGGGTTCTGTGTCGAGCACCACCTGCAGACGCCTGACCGTTCTCCAGACCCGGGAGTTTCCTCAGTGACCATCCGTGTGGGCATCAACGGCTTCGGCCGCATCGGCCGCAACTTCTACCGCGCCGTCCAGGCAGCCGGTTCCGACTTCGAGATCGTCGCCGTCAACGACCTCACCGACACCAAGACCCTCGCCACCCTGCTGAAGTACGACTCGATCCTCGGCCGCTACCCCGGTGAGGTCGAGGTCGACGGCGACGCGATCAACGTCGACGGCAAGCCCGTGAAGGTGCTGGCCGAGCGTGACCCCGCGGGTCTGCCCTGGGGCGACCTCGGCGTCGACGTCGTGGTCGAGTCGACCGGCTTCTTCACCGACGCGCAGAAGGCCGAGGCCCACCTCGACGGCGGCGCCAAGAAGGTCGTCATCTCGGCGCCGGCGTCGAACGAGGACATCACCATCGTCATGGGCGTCAACGAGCGCCAGTACGACCCCGGCAACCACAACATCGTGTCGAACGCGTCGTGCACCACGAACTGCCTGGCGCCGCTGGCCAAGGTCCTCGACGACGCCTTCGGTGGCATCACCCAGGGCCTCATGACGACCATCCACGCGTACACGCAGGACCAGAACCTGCAGGACGGCCCGCACAAGGACCTGCGTCGCGCCCGCGCCGCGGCTCTCAACATCGTCCCGACCTCGACCGGCGCCGCGAAGGCCATCGGCCTGGTCCTGCCGCAGCTCAAGGGCAAGCTCGACGGCTACGCCCTCCGCGTGCCCGTGCCCACGGGCTCGGCCACCGACCTGACCGTCAACCTCGGCACCGCGCCCGGCTCGGTCGACGAGATCAACGCCGCGTACCGCGCGGCCGCCGACGGCCCGCTCAAGGGCTACCTCAAGTACACGTCCGACCCGATCGTGAGCAGCGACATCGTCACCGACCCGTCGTCCTGCATCTACGACAGCGGGCTCACCAAGCTCATCGGCGACCAGGTGAAGGTCGTCGGCTGGTACGACAACGAGTGGGGTTACTCCAACCGCCTCGTCGACCTCGTGCAGCTGGTCGGCCAGCCCTTCTCGTCGTGACGGGGTCGCTCGAGGACCTGCTCGCCCACGGGGTGGAGGGGCGGCGGGTCTTCGTCCGGTCCGACCTCAACGTCCCGCTCAAAGACGGGGTCATCACCGACGACGGTCGGATCCGGGCGTCGCTGCCGACCATCACCGCGCTGGCCGACGCCGGCGCGCGGGTGATCGTCGCGGCGCACCTGGGCCGGCCGAAGGGCGAGCCGGACCCGAAGTACTCCCTGCGCCCGGTCGCCGATCGTCTGGCCCAGCTGCTGGGCAAGCCGGTCGAGTTCGCCCTGGACACCGTCGGCGAGAGCGCCCGGCTGCTCGCCGACGCCATCGACGACGGCGACGTCCTGCTGCTGGAGAACGTCCGCTTCGAGGCGGGGGAGACCAGCAAGGACGACGCCGCCCGGCTCGCGCTCGCCCGGTCGTACGCGGCGCTCGTCGGCGGCCCGGACGACACCGACGGCGAGTCCCCGGAACCCGGTGGCGCCTACGTCGACGACGCGTTCGGCGCCGTCCACCGCAAGCACGCCTCGGTCTACGACGTCGCGACCCTGCTCCCGCACTACGCGGGCGGTCTGGTGCGGGACGAGCTGGCCGTCCTGCAGCGGCTGACCGGCGAGCCCGACCGGCCGTACGCGGTCGTGCTCGGCGGGTCGAAGGTGTCGGACAAGCTCGCCGTCATCGAGTCGCTGCTGCCCAAGGTCGACCGGCTGCTGGTGGGCGGCGGGATGTGCTTCACCTTCCTCGCGGCCCAGGGCCACGGGGTCGGTGACTCGCTGCTCGAGGCCGACATGGTCGACACCTGCCGGCGGCTGCTGGCCGAGGCCGGCAGCCGGATCGTGCTGCCGACCGACATCGTCGTCGCCGACGACTTCTCCGCCGAGGCGAACACCCAGGTCGTCGCCGCCAACGCCATCCCCGCCGGGTGGAAGGGCCTCGACATCGGCCCGGAGTCCGCGGCGGCGTTCGCCGGCGCCCTGGCCGACGCCCGCACCGTGTTCTGGAACGGACCGATGGGGGTCTTCGAGCTGGCGCCGTTCGCGGCCGGCACGAAGGCGGTGGCCGAGGCGGTCGCCGCCTCACCGGGCCTCTCGGTCGTCGGTGGTGGCGACAGCGCGGCCGCCGTCCGCGCGCTCGGCCTCGACGAGTCGTCGTTCGGGCACATCTCGACCGGCGGGGGTGCGTCCCTGGAGTACCTCGAGGGCAAGCCGCTGCCGGGCGTCACCGTGCTCGAGCAGCCGTGAGCACGCCGGGCGCCCGCCGGCCGCTCGTGGCCGGCAACTGGAAGATGAACCTCAACCACCTCGAGGCCATCGCCCACGCCCAGAAGGTCGCCCACAGCGTCGATCCCGGTGTCTACGCCGGGGTCGACGTCGCGGTGCTGCCGCCGTTCACGGACCTGCGCAGCGTGCAGACCCTCGTCGACGGCGACAAGCTCGCCCTGCGGTACGGGGCGCAGGACCTGTCGCCGCACGCGTCGGGGGCCTACACCGGCGACGTCAGCGGGCCGATGCTGGCCAAGCTCGGCTGCACGTACGTGACGGTCGGGCACTCGGAACGGCGCGCGATCCACGGCGAGACCGACGACATCGTCAACGCCAAGGCGCGGGCGGCGATCACCAACGGCATCGTGCCGATCCTCTGCGTCGGTGAACCGCTGGAGATCCGCGAGACTGGCGAGCAGGTCGCGCACTGCAGCACCCAGCTCGCCCTCGGCCTGGTCGACATCACCGAGGAGCAGGTCGTCTCGGCTCCCGGCCTGGTGATCGCCTACGAGCCGGTGTGGGCCATCGGCACCGGCCGGACCGCCACGCCCGAGGACGCCCAGGAGGTGTGCTCGGCGCTGCGGGCCCAGCTCGCCGAGCTGTACTCGCCGGCCGCCGCCGCAGCCGTCCGCATCGTCTACGGCGGCTCGATGAACGCGGGGAACGCGGCGGCGCTCACCGACCAGCGCGACGTCGACGGCGGCCTCATCGGGGGCGCCTCGCTCGACGCCGAGGCGTTCGCCGCGATCTGCCGGGCCGCGCTGCGCTGATCCACGGCCGGTCGAGCGGTCCGGAACGAGCCGGCGGGCGGCGGATGAGGACGATCCGCGACCGAACCGTTATCCTGTGGACCGACTGCCTGCCAGCAACCGCGCCACCTCCGACCTCAAGGACTGACGTACGTGATCCTCGCCTTGTCCATCGTGCTCATCATCTTCAGCGTGATGCTGGTCGTGCTCGTCCTGCTCCACAAGGGCAAGGGTGGCGGTCTGTCGTCGATGCTCGGTGGCTCGTTCTACTCGAGCCTGTCGGGGTCGTCCGTGGTCGAGCGCAACCTCGACCGCCTGACGATCATCTCCGGCGTCGTGTGGGCGGTCTGCATCATCGGGCTCGGCCTGCTGTACAAGTCCGGCTGACCCGCCACCCGAACGAGAGATCGACCCGAGGGGAACACCAAGCATGGCCGGTGGCAACGCCATCCGCGGCAGCCGAGTCGGCGCCGGACCGATGGGCGAGAACGAGCGAGGCGAATCGGCCCCGCGGCAGCGGGTGTCGTTCTTCTGCGCGAACGGACACGAGGTGCAGCCGGCGTTCGCCGCTGACGCCGACCTCCCCGAGACCTGGGACTGCCCACGCTGCGGCTACCCGGCGGGCCGCAAGTCCGACGCCCCGCCGAAGGCCCTGCGCAACGAGCCGTACAAGACCCACCTCGCGTACGTGAAGGAGCGCCGCACCGACGAGGACGGCGCGGCCATCCTCGAGGAGGCCCTCGCGAAGGTGCGGGCCCGCAGAGGCGAGTGACCGGCGCGGGCCGGGGTCTCCGGCACCGGCTCCTGCAGCAACGCCGCGGCTTCCTGCTGTTCCTCGGCTTCTGCGCCGGCCGGGTCCCCGTCCACGCGTTCCGCCTGGCGGTCTACCGCGCGCTGGGGATGACGTTGGCGCCCGAAGCGGTCGTCGCCTGGCGCCTGGTGTTCTTCGCTCCCGAGGGCATCCACGTCGGTGCCCGGTCGATCGTCGGCAACGACGCCTTCCTCGACGGCCGCCGGGGCCTGCGCATCGGTGAGGACGTCAACATCGGCGGCCACGTGCACGTCTTCACGCTCCAGCACGACCCCCACAGCGACACCTTCGCCCCGGCCGGCGGTCCGGTCGTGCTCGAGGACCACGTCAGCATCGGGTCCCGGGCCACGATCCTGCCCGGCGTCACCATCGGACGCGGTGCGGTCGTCGCGGCCGGCGCGGTGGTCACCCGCGACGTCGAGCCCATGACGATCGTCGGCGGCGTCCCCGCGCGTCCGATCGGCCCCCGGCGCAGCTCGCTGGGCTACCGGACCGGGCGGCACCTGCCGTTCCAGTAGGTCCGGACCACCCGCCCCGCGGTCGGGCCAGCCTGGCGACAGGCCCACCGGCCGGTCGCGGGGGAGCGACCGGTCAGCGGCCGGGGAAGTCGGCGGGCAGCTGCGCCGCGGCGGCCGCGTCGACCAGCCACCGGGTGGCGACCCGCCCCCGCGGTGCCGACGACGGCACCTCGGTCGGGCGCGAACCGCCGGTGAGGGCGGCGGCCACGGCGTCGGCCTTGCCGTCACCCGCGGTGACGAACCAGATCTCGGCGGCGGCGTCGAGGGTGGGGAACGTCAGCGACAACCGGACCGGCGGCGGTTTGGGGGAGTCGTGGACCGCGATCACCGCACGGTCGGACACCGAGGTCCCGGGGTTGCCGGGGAACAGCGACGCGCAGTGGCCGTCCTCGCCGACCCCGAGCAGGGCGACGTCGAACGCCGGCACCGGGCCGTCGTCGCCACGGTCGCGGGCCGACGCCGCGAGAGCCTCGGCGTAGGCGTCCGCGGCGTCCTCCACGGTCGCGAAGTCCCCGACGGCCGGCATCCGGTGGATCCGGGCCGGGTCGAAGGGAGCGGCGTCGGCGACGGGCTGGAACTCCAGGTCGTTGCGGTCGGACGACCCCGACTCGACCCAGCGCTCGTCGCCCCACCACACGTCGACCGCCGACCAGTCGATGCCGGTCGCGCTCGAGTCGGCCGACGCCAGCGAGGTCAGCACCTGCTTCATGACCCGGCCGCCCGTGACCACCAGCGACGCCGAACCCCGGGCCTGCTGGGCCGCGACGACGAGCGCCACGAGCCGGTCGGAGACGGAAGCGGCCAGGGCGTCCGGCGTCTCCGAGACCTCGAGAACCGGTTCCGGCGCGCTCACGAGGCGGCGGGGGTCTCGGGCGCCAGCGCCGGGTCGTTCCAGATGTGCACCCGCTTGTTGGGCCGCTCCGGCAGACCGCTGGTGCCGGTCACGGCGCCGAGCGACTCGGAGTAGACGCGGTCGGAGTCCAGGCGGCGCAGTTCCTCGGCCAGCAGCTCACCGAGCGAGCGCTCGGGGAACGGCGAGATCGAGTCCGGCTGACCGCCGCGGCGCAGCACCATCCGGCTGCCGTCGCGGACGGCCTGCAGGGTGGTGTCGTCCTCCATGCCGATCGTCACCTCACGGATGGCCATGCCACCGCTGGTGCGCCGCACCGGCACGTAGAACCCGAGGCGCGAGGACAGCCAGCCCGCGAGCAGCAGGGCCGACGGGTCGCCTTCGTCGCCGTCGACGGTGGCCCAGGTGGCGGGCGACGTCGTGCCGTCGAACGCCGACGCCAGGGTGGCCCGCCACGCGGTGACGCGGGTCCACGCGAGGTCGGTGTCGCCCGGGGCGAAGTCCGCGGCGCGCTGACGCAGAGCCGCGACCCGGTCCGACGCGAGCCCGACCTCGGTGATCCGACGGTCCGCGAACACGCCCAGCGGGTCGTAGGAGATGCGGTCCGGCGGCGCACCGTGCCACCAGGTCACGACCGGGGCGTCCGGGGCGAGCAGCGGCAACGTGACCGACTCGGCGTGCAGGGCCAAGCGGCCGTACATCCGCATGACGACGGCTTCACCCGGGCCGAGCCGCCCGCCGAGGACGACCTCGGCGTCGAGCCGCGGCACCGGCGCGTCGATCTGGCGTCGGATGACCATGAGCGCGCGCATCGGGTGCTTGGAGGCCGCGAGCGTCGCCGCGGTCTCCGCCTCCTGCACGTCCTTCTCGTCGACGACGATGACGAGCGTGAGCGCGAGCCCACTCGTCACCGCGCCGCCGGTGCGGCGTTCGGCGGCGAGCGCCTTGACCACCGCGGTACCGGTGGTGTCCCAGAGGGTGGTCATGGTTACGGACGCCTCCACTGTCGGCCGTCACGGGCGAGCATCTCGTCGGCGGCGTGGGGTCCCCACTCGCCGGCGCGGTACAGGTGCGGGGCCGAGCCCTCCCAGAACTCCTCCAGCGGGTCGATGACCCGCCAGCTGGCCTCGACCTCGTCGTTGCGCGGGAACAGCGTGGCGTCGCCGAGCAGGACGTCGAGGATGAGCCGTTCGTAGGCCTCGGGCGAGGCCTCGGTGAACGCCTCGCCGTAGAGGAAGTCCATCGCGACGTCGCGGACCTCCATCGCCGAGCCGGGCACCTTGGACCCGAACTTCAACGTGACGCCCTCGTCGGGCTGCACGCGGATGACCAGCGAGTTGTGGCCCAGTTCCTTGGTGTCGGTGCGGTTGAACGGCAGGTGCGGCGCCTTCTTGAACAGCACGCCGATCTCGGTGACGCGGCGCGGGAGTCGCTTGCCCGTGCGCAGGTACCACGGCACACCCGCCCAGCGGCGGGTCTCGATGTTGAGCTTCACCGCGGCGTAGGTCTCGGTGTTGGACTCCGGCGGCACGCCGTCCTCGGCCCGGTAGGCCTTCACCCGCTCGCCGGCGAGCCAGCCCTGGTCGTACTGCCCGCGGATGGCGTAGGCCGCGAGGTCCTCGGGCAGCGTGATCGCCCGCAACACCTTGATCTTCTCGGTGCGGATCTCCTCGGCGGCGAACTCGACCGGCTCCTCCATCGCGACGAGCGCGAGCAGTTGCAGGAGGTGGTTCTGCAGGACGTCACGCGCGGCGCCGGTGGCGTCGTAGAACGCCGCCCGGCCACCGGTGCCGATGTCCTCGGCCATGGTGATCTGCACGGAGTCGACGTAGTTGGCGTTCCAGACCGGCTCGAACAACTGGTTGGCGAACCGGAGCGCCATGATGTTCTGGACGGTCTCCTTGCCCAGGTAGTGGTCGATCCGGTAGACGTCGCCCGGCGTGAACACCGAGTCGACCAGGTTGTTCAGCTCCAGCGCGCTGGCCAGGTCGTGCCCGAACGGCTTCTCGACCACGACCCGCCGCCAGCCACCCGCCTGCTGGTTGTCGGCCATGCCGGTGCGGTGCATCTGACCGAGCACGGTCGGGAACAGCGCGGGCGGGATCGACAGGTAGAACGCGGCGTTGCCCTTGATGCCGTGCGAGTCCTCGAGATCGGTGAGGGTCTGCGACAACTCGTCGAACGCGGCGTCGTCGTCGAAGGAGCCGGGGACGAACTTGATGTTGCCCGAGAGCCGGGCCCACACCTCCTCGTTCCACGCGGTGCGAGCACCGGCCTGGGCCGCCTTGCGGGCCAGGGTCTCGAAGTCGCCGTCTCCCCAGTCACGTCGGGCGAACCCGAGCAGGACGAAGTCGGTCGGCAGCAAGCCGCGGTTGGCGAGGTCGTAGATCGCCGGCAGCAGCTTCTTGCGCGACAGGTCGCCGGTGACGCCGAAGACCACGAGCGCACACGGCTCGGGAACCCGCGGCAGGCGGCGGTCGGACGGGTCACGCAGCGGGTTGGCCTGCGCGGCCTCGGTCATGGCCCCCATGGCGACCGGGCCCGCGTTGGCGGGCCCGGTCGACGGCGGCGACGCCGACGTCGTGTCGGGACGAGGTTGTTCGACGTCCTCGACGGGGGTGTCAGTTTCGCTCACCAGGGTTCCTTCTTCGATGCGTCGGCGGGGGACGGGTCGGTCAGACCTGCGCCTCGAGCTGCTTCTGCACGCCTTCGAGCAGTTGCGCCCACGAGTCCTCGAACTTCTGCACACCCTCGCTCTCGAGGACCTGCACGACGTCCGACATCGGGATGCCGAGGGCGTCGAGCTTGCTGAAGACCTCGCGGGCCTCGTCGTACCCCTGCGCCGCGGTGTCGCCGCCGACCTCGCCGTGGTCGGCGAAGGCGTTCAGCGTGGCCTCGGGCATGGTGTTGACGGTGTTCGGCGCGACCAGCTCGCTGACGTACAGCGTGTCGGGCAGCGACGGGTCCTTGACCGAGGTCGAGGCCCACAGCGGGCGCTGGACGTGGGCGCCGGCGGCCGCGAGGGCCTCCCAACGCTCACCCGAGAACGTCTTCTCGTACGCCTCGTAGGCGAGTCGGGCGTTGGCGATCGCGGCCTTGCTCTTGAGCGCGAGCGCCTCGTCGGTCCCGATCTTCTCGAGGCGGTTGTCGACCTCGGTGTCGACCCGCGACACGAAGAACGAGCCGACCGAGCGGATCGTCGACAGGTCGATGCCGCGTTCCTTGGCCAGTTCCAGACCGTTGAGGTAGGCGCCCATGACGCGCTCGTAGCGGTCGATCGCGAAGATCAGCGTGACGTTGACGCTGATGCCCTGCCCGATCGTGGTCTCGATCGCGTCGATCCCCTCCTCGGTGGCGGGGATCTTGATCATGGTGTTGGGACGGTCGACGAGCCACCACAGGGCCTCGGCCTCGGCGGTGGTCTTGCCGGTGTCGTGGGCGATGCGGGGGTCGACCTCGAGCGAGACCCGGCCGTCCTGGCCGTCGGTCGCGTCGTAGACCGGCCGCAGGACGTCGGCGGCCCAGCGGATGTCGTAGGCGGTCAGCAGGCGCACGGCCTCCTCGACCGAGACCCCGCGGCGAGCGAGCGCCCGGATCTGGTCGTCGTAGGCGTCGCCCTTCTCCATCGCCTTCTGGAAGATCGACGGGTTGCTCGTCACACCGAGCACGTGCTTGGTGTCGATGAGCTCCTGCAGGTTGCCCGAGCGCAGTCGCTCGCGGCTGATGTCGTCGAGCCAAGGCGAGGTGCCGTGCTCGACCAGGTGGGCGAGCGGGTCCATACCGTCGTGGGACATGTGGATTCCTTCTCTCGTTGCTGGCGTGGGTGTCAGGAGGTGACCGGCGCGCTGACCTCGGTCGCCCGCTGCAGGGAGGTGTGGGCGGCGGCGACCACGGCGTCGGTGGTGAAGCCGAACTGCTCCATGAGGACCTCACCGTCGGCGCTCGCGCCGAAGTGCTCGATCGACACGCTCTCGCCGGAGTCGCCGACCCAGTCGCGCCAGCCCATGGCGATCGCGGCCTCGACGCTCACGCGCGCCCGGACCGCCGGCGGCAGCACCTGCTGCTGGTAGCTCTGCGGCTGGGCCTTGAACCACTCCTGGCACGGCATGGAGACGACGCGGGTCGCCGTGCCCTCGGCCTCGAGGCGCTCACGGGCGGAGAGTGCGAGCGCCACCTCGGAACCGGTCGCGATGATGATGACCTGCGGCAGGCCCTCGGAGGCGTCGGCGAGGACGTAGGCGCCCTTGCCGGCCTCGGCGGCCGCGGTCGGGTCGAGCACCGGCAGATTCTGCCGCGACAACGCCAGGGCGGTCGGGGCGTCGGTGATCTCCAGGGCGCGACGCCACACCGCGGCGGTCTCGTTCGCGTCG
The DNA here is from genome assembly GCF_054456675.1 of Jatrophihabitans sp. YIM 134969. Lineage (NCBI taxonomy): Bacteria > Bacillati > Actinomycetota > Actinomycetes > Jatrophihabitantales > Jatrophihabitantaceae > Jatrophihabitans > Jatrophihabitans sp. YIM 134969. Next base: position 54,632 of record NZ_JBTJEQ010000013.1, on the reverse strand, counting down.
GCCGGGCGGGCCACGTTCAGGCCCGGGATCGCGCGGAGCGCCGCGATCTGCTCGATCGGCTGGTGGGTCGGGCCGTCGCCGCCCAGGCCGATGGAGTCGTGGGTCCAGACGTAGATCGTCGGCTGGTGCATCATCGCCGCGAGCCGGACCGGCGGGCGCATGTAGTCGCTGAACACGAGGAACGTGCCGCCGTACACGCGGGTGCCGCCGTGCACGCTGATGCCGTTCATGATCGCGCCCATGGCGTGCTCACGGATGCCGAAGTGCAGGGTCCGGCCGTAGGGGCCGCCGGGGAACATCTTCGACTGCCGGTCCGAGGGCAGGAAGCTCGGCTGCCCCTTCATCGTGGTGTTGTTCGACTCCGCGAGGTCGGCCGAACCGCCCCACAGTTCCGGCAGCGGGTCGGCGAGGGCGGTGAGGACGGCTTCGCTGGCCTTGCGGGTGGAGAGGGTGGCGGGCTTGCCGTCCTTCTCGGTCGGGAAGGTCGGCAGGGCGTCGGTCCAGCCGTCGGCCAGCGTGCGGGTCGAGAGGCGGTCGTGGAGCGCCTTGCCCGCCCGGTTCTTGCCCGCCCAGGCGTCGTAGCCCTGCTGCCACTCGGCCTTGGCCTCGCGGCCGCGGTCGATCGCCTTGCGGGTGTGCGCGAGGACCTCGGGGTCGACCTCGAAGGTCTTGGCCGGGTCGAAGCCCAGGATCTCCTTCGTGGCGGCGATCTCGGCGTCACCGAGCGCGGCTCCGTGCGCCTTGCCGGTGCCCTGCAGGGTGGGGGCGGGCCAGCCGATGATCGTGCGGACCGCGATGAAGCTCGGCTTGTCGGTGACGGCCTTGGCCGCCTCGATCGCCGCCTCGAGGGCCGCGACGTCCTCACCGGACTCGACGTACTGCACGTGCCAGCCGTAGGCCTCGTAGCGGGCGGCGACGTCCTCGGTGAACGCGATCGTGACGTCGTCCTCGATCGAGATGCGGTTGTCGTCCCAGAACAGGATGAGGTTGCCGAGGTGCTGGGTCGCCGCGAGCGAGCTCGCCTCGGAGGCGACACCCTCCTGCATGCAACCGTCACCGGCGATGACGTAGACGAAGTGGTCGAACGGCGAGGTGCCGGGCTCGGCGTCGGGGTCGAACAGGCCGCGCTCACGGCGGGCGGCCATGGCCATGCCGACGCCGTTCGCCACGCCCTGGCCCAACGGGCCGGTGGTGATCTCGACGCCCGCGGTGTGGCTGTACTCCGGGTGGCCCGGGGTGAGCGAGCCCCACGTGCGCAGCGCCTTGAGGTCGTCGACCTCGAGGCCGTAGCCCGCGAGGAACAGTTCGGTGTACTGGGTCAGCACGGAGTGGCCGTTGCTCATGATGAAGCGGTCGCGGCCCGGCCACTGCGGGTCGGCCGGGTCGCCCTTCATGACGCGCTGGTAGAGCAGGTAGGCGAGCGGCGCGAGGCTCATCGCCGTCCCGGGGTGGCCGCTGCCGGCCTTCTCCACGGCGTCGGCCGCGAGCAACCGGGCCGTGTCCACCGCCTTGGTGTCGAGATCGGTCCACCAGTCCGGGTGGTTCTGGACGATCGGAGCGTCCTTCGGCGAGCCGTACTCGGCTTCGGCGGCGGTGGTGTCGGTCTCGTTGGCGGTATCGGTCACGGTTGAAGATCCCCTTCGCGGCGCTATGACGTACGTCTCCAGTTGTTGCGAGGCGCGCTCTCGGCACACTCGCAAGCCCGAGTTCAGCCTATCCACGACAACCCGGCTCTCTTCACCGGTATGCCCGGCAACCCCCGGGAGCGTCCACCCCGTCGGTGAACAACGGGTGCGCGGGTCGCGATCGGGCCGCAGGAGCCGACGGTTACCCTCGGACTCGTGACGCAGACGCCGGTGGCTCCGCTGCTGCCGGAGGCCGGTGGAGACCTCCCGGCGACACCGCGCCCGACCCCCGGCCAGGTGGCTGCCGCGCCGGTCTCGACCGCGGTCGACCTGGTCCGCCCCCCGCGTGAGACGACGCCCGCCGGCAGCAACGTGTGGGCGACCGTGCGGGCCTACGTCGCGCTCACCAAGCCCCGCATCATCGAGCTGCTGCTCGTCACGACCGTCCCGACCATGGTCCTCGCCGCCGACGGCTGGCCCGGCTGGGTCGTGCTGGTCGCGACGCTGGTCGGCGGCACGCTCGCCGCCGGCAGCGCGAACGCCTTCAACTGCTACATCGACCGCGACATCGACGCCCTCATGCGCCGCACCGGTCACCGGCCGCTGGTCAACGGCGGTCCGGGCGGCGCCGTGGTCAGCCCCCGTGCGGCGCTGGTGTTCGGCTGGGTGCTGGGCGTGGTCGCCGTGACGACCATGGCCGTCCTGACGACCTGGCTCGCGGCCGTGCTCACCGCCGCGGCGATCGCCTTCTACGCCATCGTCTACACGATGCTGCTCAAGCGGCGGACCTCCCAGAACATCGTGTGGGGCGGCGCCGCCGGGTGCATGCCCGTGCTCATCGGCTGGGCGGCTGTCACCGGATCGTTGTCCTGGGCATCGGTCGCGTTGTTCGCGGTCATCTTCTTCTGGACGCCCCCGCACTTCTGGTCGCTCGCCATGCGCTACCGCGAGGACTACGCCCGCGCCGGGGTGCCGATGCTCCCGGTGGTCGCCGGTCCGGTCACGGTCGCGCGTCAGATCGTCGGCTACACCTGGCTGACCGTCGCGGCGAGCGTCGCGGTGTGGCCGCTGTCGTCATCGGTCTCGTGGCTCTACGGCGTGCTCGCCGGTGCCGCCGGCCTGCTCCTGGTCGTGGCCGCGCACCGCGTGCTCGCCGGCGTCAAGCGTGACACCGCCCCCGACGGATCGTTGTCCGGTGCGTCGGTAGCGGCGCCCATGCGGCTGTTCCACCTGTCGAACACCTACCTGGCATTCGTCTTCGTGGCCCTGGCCGTCGACGTCCTCGTCCGCTGAGCCGCCCCGTGGCCCGTGTCGCGCTCGCGTCCTGCTCCGCCTTCCCGGCGGGTGACGAGGACGCCGGTCACCTGCTGGAGGCCTTCCGCGCCGCCGGTCACGACGCGTCCTGGGAGCTCTGGGACGACCCGGCCGTCGACTGGGAGGCCTTCGACGTCACCGTCGTGCGGGCCACGTGGGACTACACCCCGCGTCGCGAGGAGTTCCTCGCCTGGGCCGGTGGCCTGCCGCTCGTCCTGAACCCGTTCCCGGTCCTGTCCTGGAGTTCGGACAAGGTCTACCTGCGCGACCTCGCCGCGGCCGACGTGCCGACGGTCCCCACCACGTTCGTCCCACCGGGTGAGCCGCTGCCCGAGGGCCTCGTCGGCGAATACGTCGTCAAGCCCTCGGTCGGCGCCGGGTCGCGCGGCGCCGGACGCTTCGCCCTGCCCAGCGGGCTCGACGAGGCCCGTGAACACCTCGGAGCCCTGCACGCCGCCGGCCGCACCGCGCTGGTGCAGCCCTACGTGGCCGATGTCGACACCACCGGTGAGACGGCCGTCGTGTGCCTGGGCGGTGTCGTGTCCCACGCGGCCCGCAAGGCGGCGTTGCTGCCCTCCGGCACGGTCCGGGACCTGGTCGCCCCGGCGCAGTCCGACGACCACGGGCTGTTCCTCGTCGAGTCGATGTCGGCGGTCACCCCGACCGAGGCCGAGCAGGCCGTCGCCCGGCAGGTGCTCGACTACGTCACCGCACGCTTCGGCGTCACGCCGGTCTACGCCCGTGTCGACCTCCTGCCGGCTGTGGACGGCCCGGTCGTGGTCGAGGCCGAGCTGGTCGAACCGTCGCTGTTCCTGGGCTACGCCCCCGACCCGGCGGCCGCCGCTGGCCGGTTGGTCGCGGCCGTCGCGGCCCTGCTGTAGGCCGGCCGTGACGCTCCCGGTCCCCGACCCGGCCCGCCTCGCGGCGCTGCGGCGGATGAAGGTCATCGCCGGCGCCCTGCTGCTGGTCGCCGCCGCGCTGTTCGTGGTCGCCCGCGTGTTCGGTGGTGACGACGGCGATCCCGCGTTCTGGGGCTACCTCGAGACCACGGCCGAGGCCGCGATGGTCGGTGGCCTCGCCGACTGGTTCGCCGTCACCGCCCTGTTCCGCCACCCGCTGGGGATCCCGATCCCGCACACCGCGATCATCCCGCGCAAGAAGGACCAGATCGGCGAGTCCCTCGCGGGCTTCGTGCAGGAGAACTTCCTCACCGCCGACATCGTCGGCGAGCGGTTGGGTTCGTTGCACCTGTCGCGGCGCGCGGGGGAGTTCCTCGCCGACCCGGGGCACGCCCGGCGCCTGGTCGACGAGGCCGCGGTGACCCTGCAGGGGGTCTCGCGCGTGCTCCGCGACGACGACATCGCCCCGGCGCTGGCCAAGGTGGTCGAGGAGCGCCTGCGCGCACTCGACGTCGCCCCCGTGGCTTCACGGGTGCTCGATGCCGTCGTCGAGAGCGGCCAGCACCAGGTCGCACTCACCGGTGCGCTGCGCGGGTTGTCGCACTTCCTCGACGAGAACCGCACGGTGTTCCGCGAGCGGCTGGCGCAGGAGTCGCCGGAGTGGGTGCCGTCGTGGGTCGACGACCGGGTGTTCGACCGGTTGTTCCGCGGGTTGCAGACCTTCGTGCGTGACGTCGTCGACGGCGACGACCACCAGCTGCGGAAGCGGTTCGACGCCTACCTCCGCGAGTACGCCGTCCGGCTGCGCGAAGACCCCGTCACCATCGCGAAGCTCGACGCGGCCAAGAACCAGCTGCTCGACCACCCGGCCGTCCGTGCCTGGCTGGAGACCCTCTGGGACCACGTCAAGGTCGCGGTCCTCGGCAGCGCCGCCGACCCCGACTCCGAGCTCCGCCGGTCCGCGACGTCGCTCGTGGTGTCGGCCGGTCGCGCCCTGCGCGACGACCCCGCGCTGCAGGCCCGGGTCGAGGCCCTGGTGCAGCGTGGCGTCGCCCACGTCGTCACCCGGTACGGCGCCGAGGCCGGGTCGCTGATCTCCTCGACCGTCGCGCGCTGGGACGCCCAGGAGACCGGCCGACGGTTGGAGCTGCAGGTCGGGCGCGACCTGCAGTTCATCCGGATCAACGGCACCGTGGTCGGCGCGCTCGTCGGCCTGGCCATCCACGCCGTCGGTCAACTGCTCTGAACCGACGTGCGGTGACCGGTGCCGTGTCCGGTCCGGCACGGGCAGGCTCTGGGACGTGACAGCTCCGGTCGTCCGCGTCAGCGGTCTGCGCAAGCACTACGGGACCACCGAGGTGCTGCGTGGCGTCGACCTCGACGTCGCGCCGGGCGAGTGCGTCGCGCTGCTCGGGCCGAACGGGGCCGGCAAGACCACGACCGTCGAGATCCTCGAGGGTTTCCGGTCGCGCGACGCCGGCGACGTCGAGGTCCTCGGTGAGGATCCGGGGCGGGCCGACCGGGCGTGGCGGGCGCGGATCGGCGTCGTGGCGCAGGACGACCTCGGGGCCGTCGACCTCACGGTCGGCGAGATGATCCGCCACTTCGCGCACTACCACGTCGACCCGCGCCCGGCGGGGGAGCTCGTCGAGATGGTCGGGCTGCAGGAGAAGGTCCGGACGCGGGTGACCGACCTGTCCGGTGGGCAGCGACGGCGTCTCGACGTCGCACTCGGGGTGCAGGGCCGTCCGGAGCTGCTGTTCCTCGACGAGCCGACCACCGGTTTCGACCCCGCGGCGCGGCGGCAGTTCTGGACGTTGGTCGAGACGCTGCAGGCCGAGGGCACGACGATCCTGCTCACCACCCACTACCTGGAGGAGGCGGCGCGGCTCGCCGACCGGGTGGCCGTCATCGCCCGGGGGCGGGTGGTCGCGGTGGCGACCCCGGATGCCCTGGGCGGCCGTCTCGAGCTCGGCGCGACGGTGACCTGGCGCGACGCCGGCGGCGCGCGTCACCAGGAGGTGACCCTCCGGCCGACGGCGGTGCTGCGCGAGGTCCTGGCCGACCACCCGGACGGGGAGGTGGCCGAGTTGACGGTCGTGCGGCCGTCGCTCGAGGACGTCTACCTCGCCCTCATCGAGACGGAGGAGCCCCCGTGACCACACCGGTGCAGCATGCAACGGTCCCGGCAGCGGCCGGGATCGCGTGGTCCAGGGTCGGGCTCGAGCTCCGGCTCTTCGCCCGTGACCGCCAGGCGGTCGTCTTCGGCTTCCTGTACCCGGCGCTGATGATGGTCATCTTCGGGTCGGTCTTCGACGGGCAGAGCGTGCCGGGCGGCATCACGTACCCGAGCTACTTCCTGCCGGGGATCGCCGCCACCGGGATCATGCTGACCAGCTTCCAGGGCATCGGCACATCGGTGGCGACCGAGCGCCGCGACGGCACCCTCGCCCGGCTGCAGGCCCTGCCGATGCCGCCGTGGTGCTACTTCGCCGGCAAGGTCGGTCTCGTGGTCGTCAGCACCGTCGGCCAGTTGGCGCTGCTGCTGCTCGTCGCACGGCTGCTCTTCGACGTCCCGCTGCCCGTCGACTCCGCGCACTGGCTCACGTTCGCGTGGGTCGCGCTGCTCGGCGCGGTCGCGGGGACGACGGCCGGGATCGCGGCCTCACGTCTGGCGGGGAGCCCGGCGTCCGCCGGCGTGGTCTTCGCGGCGATCGCGCTGGTCCTGCAGTTCTTCAGCGGCGTGTTCTTCGTGTACTCGGAGCTCCCGGGCTGGATGCAGCAGGTCGCCGCGCTGTTCCCGCTGAAGTGGATGACGCAGGGCCTGCGGTCGGCGACCCTGCCCGACGCCGCGAAGTCCGCGGAGGTCGCCGGCAGCTGGGAGCACGGTCTGACCGCGGTGGTGCTGGCCGTCTGGATCGTGCTGGCGGTCGTGGTGAGCGTCCGGACCTTCCGCTGGCGCCGCGGCTGAGCGGTGGCGGTGGGGACCCGTGGGGGCCCGCCCGTCACGAGGGCGGGGAGCCGCAGTCCGACGGCAGGTCGAAGCCGCCGAGGTCGGGGAACGCGGCCACGCTGAGCACGGCCGGAGCGCCGCCTGCCACGACGTAGTCGAAGCCGACGTCGACGACGAGGGGCCCGATGCAGTGCGGGTCCAGGACCGTGAGCACCACCAGCAGCGTCGCGTCCTCGCCGCTGCGCAGGGTGGCCGGGGCGGTGGCCCCGGGGCAGGCCCCGCGGTCGGGCTCGGTGCGCGTGGCAGGTTCGAACCCGCCGAGCGGGAACGACGGGACGACCTGACGCACCGTGAGCGAGGCGGGGCCGCCGTCGTGCACCCCCACGCCGACGGTGAGGACGCGGCCGTCGAGCGAGGCGCACCGGGCCGTGGTCGACGTCAGCCGGGTCGGGGCGGACGTCGACGCCGTGGGAGCCGGCCCACCGGGGTGACGGTCGCGCCCCCCGCTGATGACGCCGACCGCGACGAGGACGGCCAGGGCGGCCCCGCCCGCGACCAGCGAGCGGCGGTACCGGGCGTACGAGGGTGGGCGCGCGGGATCGCGGCCCTGGGCGATCTCGTCGCTCACGCCGCCGGGACGGAGGAGCGTGACGCGCCGGCGGGCGCGGGCCGGACCCCGGCCCGGCGACCGCCGAGTTGCAGCGGCACGGCGAGGACCGCGACCCAGACGGCGCAGGCGCCGGCCATGTGGAACACCACGAGCACGGCGGGCACGCCGAGGAAGTACTGCGTGTAGCCGATGACGCCCTGGACCGCGATGGCGGCGACCAGCCACCACCCGGCCAGCCGGGCGCCGCGCGGTGCGCGGGTCAGTCGCAGCGTGACCACCAGGCCGACGGCGAGGCCGACCAGCACCATCACGAGGTCGGCGTGCAGCTGGCTGACCGCGCCCGGGTCGAACCCGATGCGGTGCTTCGCGCCCTGGTCGCCCGCGTGCGGCCCGCTGCCCGTGACGATCGTGCCGACGACGAGCGTGGCCGCGGCGAGCGCCACGGTGACGCCCGCGAGCCAGCGCACGGGCGGCGCGGCCCGCTCGACCGGCGGTTCCGCGGCGCCGGTGGCGATCCGGACCCGCCGCAGCAGCACCATCGTCACGGCGATGATGGCCATCGAGAGCAGGAAGTGGGCGGCGACGGTCCACGGGTTCAGCCCGGTGAGGACGGTGATCCCGCCCAGCACGGCCTGCGCCGGGATGCCGAGGAACGCCACGAGCGCGAGCCGTCGTTGCACCCGCTGCGCCAGCGCCAGCAGCAGCGTCACGATCGCGATGACCGCGACCACGAAGGTGAGCATGCGGTTGCCGAACTCCACCGCGCCGTGCCACGCGTACTCGGCCACCGGGGTCAACGAGTCGTCGGTGCACGAGGGCCAGGTCGGGCAGCCGAGGCCGGATCCCGACAGCCGCACCGCACCGCCGGTCACGACGATGGCGCAGTTGGCGATCACCGACAGCAACGCGAACAGCCGCAGGGCTCCCGCCCGCCTCACGGTCGCGCCGAGGCCTACTCCCACCGGAACCACCGCGCCGCGGCCGGGATCGCGAGCGCGGCCCAGACCAGCAAGGTCAGCACCGGTCGCACCGGGAAGCCGGTGTCGTTCTGCAGGACCGCGTGCATGCCGTCGGACAGCGCGGCCGACGGCAGGACCCGCAGGGCGTTCGCGACGCCGTCGGGGAACTTCGCCAGCGGGATGGCGATCCCGCCGCAGAACAGCAGGACCAGCCAGATGAGGTTGGCCGCGGCCAGGGTGACCTCGGCGCGCAGGGTGCCGGCGAGCAGCAGCCCGAGACCGCCGAACGCGAGGGTACCGAGCACGACCAGCAGCACGGCCCAGTAGGCGTCACCCGCGGGATGCCACCCGAGCGCGAAACCCAGGCCGCACACCAGCACGATCTGCACGGCCTCGAGGCACAGCACCGCGATCGTCTTGGCGGTGATGAGCACCGAGCGGGGCATCGCGGTGGAGCCCAGCCGCTTCAGCACGCCGTACTTGCGCTCGAAGCCGGTGCCGATGGCGAGCCCCGTGAAGGCCGCGGACATCACCGACAGCGCGAGGATCGACGGCACCACGAAGTCGATGCGCCGACCCTCGATGGCGTAGAGCAGCGGCAGGTTGAAGAACAGCGTCAGCAGCAGCGGGATCACGAGCGTGAGCCCGACCTGCTCGCCGTTGCGCAGCAGCAGCTTGAACTCGACGGCCGTCTGCGCCTTCAGCATCCGGCCGGTGGTGGAGGCGCCGGGGGCGGGGGAGACGTCGAGCGTCGCGGTGGCGGTCACGACGCCACGCGGCCGGTGAGCTCGAAGTAGACGTCCTCGAGGGACCGGCGTTCGACCGCGAGACCCTCGGCCATCACGCCCTCGGCGGCGCACCAGGCCGTCACGGTCGCGAGCAGCTGCGGGTCGACCTCGCCGCGTACGACGTAGCGACCGGTCGACTCCTCGGTGGCCGCGGATCCGGCGGGCAGGGCCGTCACGAGGGCGTCGAGGCGCAGGCCCGGCGTGGCCCGGAAGCTGACCTGACCCTCGGCACCGGCGCGGGTGAGCTCGGCGGGGGTGCCGGCGGCGACGACCCGGCCGTGGTCGACGACCACGACGTCGTCGGCCAGGCGCTCGGCCTCGTCGAGCAGGTGGGTGGTGAGCACGATGGTGACGCCCGCGGCGCGCAGGTCGGCCACGAGCTCCCAGGCGTCGCGGCGGGCGCCCGGGTCCATGCCGGCGGTCGGTTCGTCGAGGAACAGCAGTTCGGGGCGTCCGACCACCGCCAGCGCGAGCGACAGCCGTTGCTTCTGCCCACCCGAGAGCCGTTTGGTCACGGTGCGTTCGGCGCCGGCGAGCCCCACGCGCTCGAGCAGCGGACGCCAGGGCAGCGGGTGCGCGGCGTACGAGGCGAACAGTCGGACCAGCTCGCCGACCCGGGCGCCGGTGTAGGCGCCGACACCGTCCTGCGGCATGACGCCGACAGCGGGCTTCAACGCGCGTGCCTCGGTCGCGGGGTCCAGGCCGAGGACGCGGACCGAGCCGCTGTCGGCGGTCCGGTACCCCTCGCAGATCTCGACCGTGGTGGTCTTGCCGGCTCCGTTGGGCCCGAGCAGGGCGAGCAGCCGGCCGCGCCGGACGGTGAGGTCCAGGCCGTCGACGGCCGTGACGTCGTCGTACCGCTTCACCAGGCCGCGGATCTCGACGGCGGGCGCGGAGTCGGTCTCGGCGGACGGGCCGGCGGGGGCGCCCGCGGGGACGGCGCCGGACGGGTCCACCGCGCGCAATCCCGTCACGCTCGCGAGTGTAGAGAGCGCCCGCGGAGAGAACGGGCCTCAGTGACCGGACGTGGCCTTCGCCGCCGACGCGTAGGTGTCGACGTACTCCTGGCCGGACAGCCGCTCGACCGCCGACCGGATCGTCTCGGTCACCTCGCGCAGCTTGCGGGCGCTGCGTTCGTCGGCCTCCCGGCCGGAGAAGTCGAGGGGCGCTCCGAAGTTGACCCTGACGGAGAGCGGTCGCCAGGTGCGCGCCCCGGGCGGCTGGACCCGGTCGGTGTCGACGAGGCCGACCGGCACGACCGGCACGCCCGAACGCAACGCGATCCGGGCGACCCCGGTACGGAACTTGTAGAGGCGGCCGTCGGGCGAGCGGGTGCCCTCGGGGTAGATGCCGAACGCCTTGCCCTCGGCGAGCAGTTCGAGGCACTGCTCGATCGACCGGGCGGCGGCCACGGTGGCGTCGCGGTCGACCGGGACCTGCCCGAGCCCGCCGAACACCGCGGCCATGGCGCGGCCCTTGATCCCGGGGGTGGTGAAGTACTCGGCCTTGGCCAGGTAGAACACCTGCCGCCGGGCCGCGAGCGGGGTGAAGATCTCGTCGGCGAAGGAGATGTGGTTGCCGGCGAGGATGACCGGACCGGTGCGGGGCACGTGCGCGAGGCCCGTGACCTGCGGACGGTGGACGACCCGCAGCGCGGGCGCGACCGTCAGCTCCAACGCCCGGTACAGCACCGCGCGACCGTAGCGGAGTGCCGTGACGGCCTCACGTGACCGACGCCCCAACCCCCTGCCGTGGGCGGTCCGCGGAAATACGTCATACTGGTGTGGTGAAATTCGACGGTGGTGTGCAGGAGCGGGGTGACACCCGCACCGCCGTCGCCCGGATCGTCCTGGAGAACGGCCCGCAGACCGCGGCCGCTCTCGGTGAGCGCCTGAACCTGTCGCCCGCGGCGATCCGTCGTCACCTCGACGCCCTGGTCGCCGACGGCCTGCTGGTGGAGCGCGACCCCGCGAAGGCGGCGCTCGGTCGCGGTCGCGGCCGACCCGCCCGGGCCTACGCCATCACCGACGCCGGCCGCGCCGCCTTCCCGCACGGCTACGACGACCTCGCCACCACCGCCCTGCGCTACCTGCGTGAAGCGGGCGGCGACACCGCGGTCGAGGCGTTCGCCGAGCACCGCGCCCGTGAGCTCGAGCACCGCCTGCGAGACTCGGCGGGTCCGCCCGCCACGCTCCAGGTGTTGGCCGGTCGGCTCTCCGCCGAGGGGTACCCCGCGGACGTCCGGGAATCCGCGACGCCCGCAGGGCCTTCAGTCGGAGCACAACTGTGTCAGCACCACTGCCCCGTCGCGCACGTCGCGGCGGAGTTCCCACAGTTGTGCGCGGCCGAGACCCGCATGTTCGAACGGGTGCTGGGGACCTACGTCCAGCGTCTGGCCACCATCGGTCACGGTGATGGCGTCTGCACCACCCATGTTCCGCAGCCACGTGAGAAGAGGGCCCCATGAGCACCGATCTGTCCGCGCCCGCGACACCCACCCCTGTCCTGACCCAGGATGAACAGATCGAGGCGTTGTCGACCTACGGGTACGGCTGGGCGGACTCCGACGTCGCCGGTGCCGCTGCCCAGCGCGGCCTGTCCGAGGCCGTCGTGCGCGACATCTCGTCCAAGAAGTCCGAGCCGCAGTGGATGTTGGACAAGCGCATCAAGGCGCTGGACACCTTCGGCAAGAAGCCCATGCCGAACTGGGGTTCCGACCTCTCGGGCATCGACTTCGACAACATCAAGTACTTCGTGCGCTCGACCGAGAAGCAGGCCGAGAGCTGGGACGACCTCCCCGAGGACATCAAGAACACGTACGACAAGCTCGGCATCCCGGAGGCGGAGAAGCAGCGCCTGGTCTCGGGTGTCGCCGCGCAGTACGAGTCTGAGGTCGTCTACCACAAGATCCGCGAGGACCTCGAGGAGCAGGGCGTCATCTTCCTCGACACCGACAGCGGTCTGCGTGAGCACCCGGAGCTGTTCGAGGAGTACTTCGGCTCGGTCATCCCGGCCGGTGACAACAAGTTCGCCGCGCTCAACACGGCCGTGTGGTCCGGAGGCTCGTTCATCTACGTGCCGAAGGGCGTGCACGTCGAGATCCCGCTGCAGGCCTACTTCCGCATCAACACCGAGAACATGGGCCAGTTCGAGCGGACCCTGATCATCGTCGACGAGGGCGCCTACGTGCACTACGTCGAGGGCTGCACCGCGCCGATCTACAAGTCGGACTCGCTGCACAGCGCGGTCGTCGAGATCATCGTCAAGAAGAACGCCCGCTGCCGGTACACGACCATCCAGAACTGGTCCAACAACGTCTACAACCTGGTCACCAAGCGGGCGCGCGCCGAAGAGGGCGCGACCATGGAGTGGGTCGACGGCAACATCGGCTCCAAGGTGACGATGAAGTACCCGGCCGTGTGGATGACCGGCCCGTACGCCAAGGGCGAGGTCCTCTCGATCGCGTTCGCGGGCGAGGGTCAGCACCAGGACGCCGGCGCCAAGATGTTGCACCTGGCCCCGCACACGTCGTCGACCATCGTGAGCAAGTCGGTGGCGCGTGGCGGCGGCCGGACCTCGTACCGCGGTCTGGTGCAGGTCAACAAGGGCGCGCACCACAGCGCCTCGACCGTCAAGTGCGACGCCCTGCTCGTCGACGCCATCAGCCGGTCCGACACCTACCCCTACGTCGACGTCCGCGAGGACGACGTCTCGATGGGCCACGAGGCCACGGTCTCGAAGGTGTCGGAGGACCAGCTGTTCTACCTCATGAGCCGCGGCATGACCGAGGACGAGGCCATGGCGATGGTCGTGCGCGGCTTCGTCGAGCCCATCGCCCGGGAGCTGCCCATGGAGTACGCCCTCGAGCTCAACCGCCTGATCGAGTTGCAGATGGAAGGTGCAGTCGGCTGATGACGGCCACGACAGAAGAGCGCGAGGTCGCGCTGCCCTCGGCTCGCACGACGACCGGTTCGCCGGCCGAACGTTTCACCTCGCGTGACCCCGAGGCGTTCGAGACGCCGTCGGGTCGCGACGAGGACTGGCGGTTCTCGCCGCTGCCCAAGCTGCGCCCGTACTTCGAGCAGTTCGTCTCCGACGGCGTCATCGAGGGCACGCACTCAGTGCCAGACGGCGCCCACGTCGAGGCCGTCGTGCCGCAGGACGTACCGGCGTTCGGGTCGGTGCTCACGCCGGCCGACCGGGTCAGCGCGCTCGCGATGAAGCACGCCGAGAACGGCCTGCACATCCGGGTCGACGCGAACGCCGAGTTGACGGCGCCGATCGTCGTCGAGCGGATCGGTGTCACCGGCCGCAGCTACGCGCACCACGTGATCGAGGCGGGGGCCAACTCCCGGGCCACGCTCGTGATCGACCACCGCGGACCGTTGCAGGTGGCAGCGAACCTCGAGTTCGTCGTCGGCGACGGCGCCCAGCTCGACGTCATCGCGTTGTACGACTGCGAGCCCGACGCCGTCGTGCTCGCCTCGTACGCGGCGCAGGTCGGGCGTGACGCGTCGTTCCGGCACGTCAACATCAGCCTCGGCGGTGGCGTGCTCCGCAGCGTGCCGACCGTGCGCTACGCCGGCCCCGGCGGCCGCGCCGAGCTGCTCGGTCTGGCGTTCGCCGGCTCCGGCCAGCACTTCGAGACCCGACTGTTCGTCGACCACAACGTCGAGCGCTGCACCTCGAACGTGTTGTACAAGAACGCGTTGCTCGGCGAGACCGCCCGCACCGTGTGGATCGGCGACGTCCGCATCCGGCCGGCGGCGATCGGCACGTCGACCTACGAGCTCAACCGCAACCTGCTGCTGTCCGACGGCGCCCGCGCCGACTCGGTCCCGAACCTCGAGATCGAGACCGGCGAGATCGCCGGAGCCGGCCACGCCTCGGCCACCGGTCGCTTCGACGACCTGCAGCTGTTCTACCTACGGTCGCGCGGCATCCCGGAGAAGGAGGCCCGCCGACTCGTCGTGCGCGGCTTCTTCGCCGACGTCGTGCACCGCATCGGCCTGCCCGAGCTGGAGGACCGCCTCATGGCGACCATCGAAGAGCGCCTCACGAACGACATCGACCTGATTGCGAGCGACAACTGACATGGCTGTTCTGGAGATCCGCGACCTGCGTGTGAACGTCGGCGACGGCGACGACGCGACCGAGATCCTCAAGGGCGTCGACCTCACCGTGAAGTCCGGTGAGACCCACGCGATCATGGGCCCCAACGGGTCCGGCAAGTCGACGCTCGCCTACTCGATCGCCGGGCACCCGAAGTACACCGTGACCGGCGGGACGATCACCCTCGACGGCGAGGACGTGCTCGCCATGACCGTCGACCAGCGCGCCCGCGCCGGCCTGTTCCTCGCCATGCAGTACCCGGTCGAGGTCCCCGGTGTCTCGGTGTCGAACTTCCTGCGCACCGCGGCCACCGCCGTGCGCGGCGAGGCCCCGAAGCTGCGGACCTGGGTCAAGGAGGTCAACGAGGCGATGAGCACGCTGGAGATGGACAAGTCCTTCTCCGAGCGCAGCGTCAACGAGGGCTTCTCCGGCGGCGAGAAGAAGCGCCATGAGATCCTCCAGCTCGAGCTGCTCAAGCCGCTGATCGCCGTCCTCGACGAAACCGACTCCGGCCTCGACGTCGACGCGCTGCGCGTGGTGTCCGAGGGCGTGAACCGGGTCCGCGAGCAGGGTGTGGGCACGCTGCTCATCACCCACTACACGCGCATCCTCAAGTACATCGAGCCCGATTTCGTCCACGTGTTCTACGACGGCCGCATCGTCGAGTCCGGCACCGCCGAACTCGCCGACGAGCTCGAGGCCAACGGGTACGCGCGCTTCGGCTCGCACGAGCCGGCCTCGGTCTGAACCGATGACTGCGCTCCGAACCGGCGAGGTGAACGGCGTGAGATCCCTCGACGTCGAGGTCGTCCGCAAGGACTTCCCGATCCTGAGCCGGGAGATCAACGGGCACCCGTTGGTCTATCTCGACAGTGCGAACTCGTCGCAGAAGCCGCAGCAGGTCATCGACGCGATGAGCGAGTTCTACGCGCACCACTACGCCAACGTGGCGCGCGCCGTCCACACGCTGGGCTCGGAGTCCACCCACGCGTTCGAGGCGGGTCGCGACAAGGTGGCGGCCTTCCTCGACGCCCCGCGGCGCGACGAGATCGTGTTCACCAAGAACGTCTCCGAGGCGCTGAACCTGTTGGCGTACTCGTTCTCCAACGCCGCGACCTTCCCCGGTGCCGAACGCTTCCGCATCGGCCCCGGCGACGAGATCGTCGCGACCGAGATGGAGCACCACAGCAACCTCGTCACCTGGCAGCTGCTCGCGCAGCGCACCGGCGCGACCTTCCGCTGGCTGCGGATCGACGACTCCGGCCGCCTGCGCGAGGACGACATCGAGTCGGTCATCAACTCGAAGACCAAGATCGTGGCCTTCGGCCACGTCTCGAACGCGCTGGGCACCATCAACCCGGTGCACCGCATCGTCGAGAAGGCGAGGTCGGTCGGCGCGTTCTCGATCGTCGACGCCGCCCAGTCGGCCCCGCACCTGCCGCTGTCGGTGCGTGACCTCGGGGCGGACTTCGTGGCCTTCACCGGCCACAAGGTCTACGGCCCGAGCGGCATCGGTGTGCTCTGGGGCCGGTACGACCTGCTGGCCGAGATGGCGCCCTTCATGGGTGGCGGCGAGATGATCGAGACCGTCGCGATGGAGGGCACCACCTACGCCGCGCCGCCGCACCGGTTCGAGGCCGGCACGCCGATGATCGCCGAGGCCGTGGGTCTCGGCGTGGCGGTCGATTACCTCACCGGACTCGGCATGGACGCCGTGCGCGCCCACGAACGTGAGCTGGTCGGCTACGCGCTGCAGGAGCTCGAGGGTGTCCCCGGGGTGCGACTGCTCGGCCCGCGCGAGGTCGAGGACCACGGCGCGACCATCTCGTTCACGGTCGAGGGCATCCACCCGCACGACGTCGCCCAACTGCTCGACGAGCACGGCGTGGCCGTGCGCGCGGGGCACCACTGCGCGCGGCCGGTGTGCGTGCGGTTCGGCGTGCCGGCCACCACCCGGGCGTCGTTCGGCGTGTACTCGACGCTGTCCGAGGTCGACGCGCTGGTCGCGGGATTGTCCGACGTGCAGAAGATGTTCGGGGTGGGGTGAGCACCGTGACGGCGAGCGACTCGATGTACCAGGAGATCATCCTGGACCACTACAAGCACCCGCAGCACCGCGAGCTGCCCGCGGACTTCGACGCCGAGGTGCACCACGTCAACCCGACCTGCGGTGACGAGGTGACCCTGCGCGTGGCGGTCCGTGACGGCGCGGTGACCGACCTCGGCTGGACCGGCGAGGGCTGCTCGATCTCGCAGGCGTCGACCAGCGTGATGAGCGGACTGGTCGTCGGCAAGCCGATCGACGACGCCCTGGCGCTCGGCGAGACCTTCCTCGCGCTCATGCAGAGCAAGGGCGAGGACGTCCTCACCGACGAGCAGGAGGAGGCCCTCGACGACGCGGTCGCGTTCGAGGGGGTCGCGAAGTACCCGGCACGCGTCAAGTGCGCGCTGCTGGGCTGGATGGCGATGCGCAGCGCGGTGGCCGACGCCGTCGGGAGCGACGCGTGATGTTCGGACGCAAGGAGAACACGATGACCACGGATTCCGGCACGACCGCGACCGTCAGTCCCTCGCGGGACGACATCGAGGAGGCCATGCGCGACGTCGTCGACCCCGAGCTGGGGATCAACGTCGTCGACCTCGGCCTGGTGTACGACATCGCCGCCGACAGCGACGAGACCGGCACCACCATCACCCTGGACATGACGCTCACCTCGGCGGCCTGCCCGTTGACCGACGTCATCGAGGACCAGGCCACCGACGCGCTCTGCGCCGGCCCGCGCCCGCTGGCGAACCGGGTCGCGATCAACTGGGTCTGGTTGCCGCCGTGGGGCCCGGACAAGATCACCGACGAGGGTCGCGAGCAGCTGCGCAGCCTCGGCTTCAACGTCTGACCGACCCTCAGCCCGACCGCGTGACGCCGACGGCCGGCCGAGCGGTGGAACCTGTCACCCCGCTCACCGGATCGGTGGTGCCATGAGGACCTCGATGCGGTGGGCAGCGGCGATCGTGTCGGTGGGCGCGGTGGTGGCGCTGGCCCCGCCTGCGAACGCCGGAAGGCAACAGGTCACGGTCGACGTCGGGTGCCAGCCGAGCACCCTGGGGCGAGGCGCCCTCGTGACCGGCCGGGAGACCGACGTCTTCGTCTCGGTGCTCCTGTCACCGCTCGACGAGCACGACACGTACACGCTGGCGTGGCCCACCGGCGCAGACGCTCGGACCACCGCCCTGCACGGCGCGGCCGTCAACGGGACCCTCGAACGGCGGTACCTCCCGGTCCGGCTCGACCGTCCCCTCGCGGATGTCGGCACCAGGTACCAGGTTCGGAACTCGTCCGGGCGGGTCGTGGCATCGGGAGACCTGTACCGGGCGGTTCGTCCGGACGCCGACTGCCGGGTGTTGTCCACGCTGCAGGCGACCCGCACGCCCCCGGACCCCAGCGGGCTCAACGCCTTCTCGTTGGCCCAGCAGACCGACGGCAACGTCGTCGAGCGCAACGGTCAGGGCCGGGCGTTGTGGACCACGGGCACCGCGGGCCACCCGGGCGCGCACCTGGTCCTGCAGTCCGACGGCAACGTCGTGATCCGGGACGCTGCCGGCCGCGCCGTCTGGAACACCGGCACCGCCGGGCACCCCGGCGCGACGCTCACGCTGCAGGCCGACAGCAACGTCGTGCTCCGAGACCCCGCGGGTCGCGCGCTCTGGGCCAGCGGCCTCCACCGCTGAATCCTCACGCCGGAGCCTTCCCCCGACACCGTTCGGCTGTCAGGATGCGCTCGTGGCAGCGATGACCGATGACATGGCGATCATCCACCGGGTCTTCCGACGCGAGTTCACCCTCGCGCCGGGCCTGGTCCGGGAGACGGCCGAGGGCGACACCAAGCGGGTGTCGACCCTGGAAACCCACCTGCGGCGGTTGCTCGGCCTGCTCGGACACCACCACGAGGGCGAGGACGTCCTGCTGTGGCCCAAGCTGAACGAACGGGCGCCGGAGCACCGTCAGCTGTTCGAGGACATGGACGCGGACCACGCCGGCATCCACGCCGCGATCGACGAGGTGGACGCCGCGCTCACGACGTGGTCGGCGAGTGCGTCGCGAGCCGACGCCGAGGTCCTCGCGACCGCGGTGGAACGGCTGACCCCGCCCCTGCTGGCGCACCTCGACCGGGAGGAGGCCGAGGTCCTGCCGATCGTCGAGCGCACCCTGTCACCGGCCGAGTGGGGCGAACTCGGGGAGCGCGGCATGGCGGCCCTCGCGCCGCCCGACGCGATGATCGTCCTGGCCCAGATGGGCGAGGACTGCCCCGAGGAGCAGTGGAACGGCTTCTTCGTGCACCTCCCGCCGCCGGTCCAGGACGCCTACCGCGAGCACGCCGTCCCGGCCTACGCCGCCTACGTCGCGTCGGTCCGCGGCAGCGGCCGGGCGTCCTGACGCCGCAGCGCGGGGGAGCAGGTCAGGGCGCGGCCTGGCCGGTCGAGGCCGACGTGCCGCCGTCGACCGCGAGCACCGCGCCGGTGACGTAGCGGGCGGCGTCGCTGGCGAGGAACAGCACGGCCGGCGCGACGTCGTCCGGCTGTCCGACCCGGCCCAACGCGACCCGGTCGACCGCCTTGGCGAGCGGTCCGCCGCCGGCCTCGATGATCGGGTGCGTGATCGGGGTGTCGGTCATCGCCGGGGCGACGGCGTTGAGCCGCACCCCGCGCCCACCCCAGTCCAGGGCGAGCGACCGTACGAAGTTCGTCACGGCCGCCTTCGACGCGTTGTAGGCGGACTGACCCCAGTCACCCGCGAGGCCGGACACGCTCGACACCGCGACCAGGTTGCCGCCGGACTCCTCCAGACGCGGCAGCGCGGCCTTGGCCAGGTGGAAGAACCCGTCGACGTTCGTGGCCCGCAACGCCGCCCAGTCGTCCTCGGCGAGCTCGGTGATGTCGCCGTGCTCGTAGGCGGCGGCGTTGCTGACGACGACGTCGAGGTGCCCGTGGTCGGCAAGCACCTGGTCCACCATGGCGCGCACGGCGGCGGCGTCGGTCATGTCGGCGACCAGCGGCACCACGGTGCCGTCGGCGGCGGCCGCGACCTCCTCGAGGGGCTCACGGCGCCGGCCGGTGACGACGACCGTCGCGCCCGCCGCGGCGAACGCCAGCACGATGGCCCGCCCGATGCCGGTGCCGCCCCCGGTCACGAGGACGACCGCGTCGTCGAAGTCGAAGTGGGTGCTCCTGGTGGTCACGACACGGATCGTGCCCACCGGCGCGGCCGTCCTCCCGTGTGTCAGGGCCGGGTCACCACCCGGATCTGCCGGGGGAGCGCCGGGGCGGGCAGGATGAGGACATGGACGCCGCGCAGTACGACAAGGTCAGCACCGGAGCCGGGTTCTTCGCCGCCCTGGACCAGAGCGGTGGCAGCACCCCGAAGGCGCTCGCCGCGTACGGCGTCGGTGCCGACCGGTACGACGGCGACGACCAGATGTTCGACCTCGTCCACGCCATGCGCACGCGGGTGATGACCGACCCGGCCTTCGACGGTGCCCGCGTGCTCGCAGCGATCCTGTTCGAGCAGACCATGGAGCGTGAGGTCGCCGGGCTGCCGACCGCGGGGTACCTGTGGGAGGTCAAGCAGGTCGTCCCGTTCCTCAAGGTCGACCTCGGGCTCGCCGAGGAGGAGAACGGCGTCCAGCTCATGAAGCCGCTGACCACGCTGCCCGACCTGCTCGAGCGGGCGCAGTACCACCGGATCTTCGGCACCAAGATGCGCTCGGTCATCAAGTCCGCGAACGAGCAGGGGATCGGCGACATCGTGGCGCAGCAGGGCGAGGTCGGCGAGCACATCCGCGCGGCCGGCCTGGTGCCGATCCTCGAGCCCGAGGTCAGCATCGACGCACCCGACAAGGCCGAGGCCGAGGCACTGTTGCACGATGCACTGGTCGCGCACGTCGCGGGGCTGCCCGAGGACGCCTCGATCATGTTGAAGCTGACGCTGCCCACCGAGCCCGACCTCTACGCCGACCTCGCGGCCGACCCGCGCGTGCTGCGGGTCCTCGCGCTCTCCGGCGGCTACGACCGCACCCGGGCGTGCGAGCTGCTCAGCCACGACCAGACCATGATCGCGAGCTTCTCCCGGGCGTTGCTCGACGACCTGTCCGACGGCCAGACCGACGAGCAGTTCCACGCCCAGCTCGAGGACTCCGTCGAGCAGATCTACCGCGCCTCGACCGTCAAGAGTTAGCGGGACGTGCTGCGCCGTCCGACCTCGGAGTCGGGCGGCAGCAGGCGCGGGCCGGCCGAGCGGATGAAGACCCCGGCCCAGGTCCGCCACGGCGACCACGCTGCGGCCAACTCGGCGAAGTCGCCGGGCGCCACGGGTCCGCCGCGTCCGAGCAGTTCGCCGAGCACCTCGAGCACCAGCGGCTCGCCCTCGGGGAGCACGTCGGTGTGACCGAGCGCCCGCACGGTCACCAGCAACGCGGAGAACGGTCCGATCCCGTCGAGCGTGCGCAGCTGCGCGTCGACGGCGGCGGGATCGGCGGCGCGCAGGGTGGCGGTGTCGAGCCCGCCCTCGGCGGCGACCCGAGCCACCCCGTGCAGCCGCTGCAGCTTCACCAGCGGCAGGCCGTCGAACTCCCGCACCGCGAGCAGCTGCTCGGGGGTGGGGAACGCGTACCGCGTCTCTCCCGCGACCTCGAACGTCGCTCCGTGCACCGACGACAACCGCTCGCGCAGCACCGCCATCTGCCGGGCCGGCCGACGGGCTGACAGCACGGCCCACGCCGCGGCCTCGTAGGCGGAGTGGAACAGCGGGGGGCGCAGGCCCGGACGGGCGCTCTGTAGCCGCCCGATGAACGGGTCACGGCCGCCGAGCGCGTCCCACCCGGTCGCGTCGACGTCGAGGGAGAGGACCCGCGTCACCTGGTCGGTGACGACCTCGGGGTCGGCCGCGCCGAACACCTCGACGCTCACATCGCCGTCGTCGTCGGCTTGACGCACGGCCACCGCGGCCTGCGTGGTGTAGCCGTCGACGGTGAAGGCCATCCGCATCATCGGCTCGCCCGGGTGCGACCGGTGGGGGCCGAACCCGAAGTCCAACGCCTCGCCGAGGGAGAACCGACCCCTCGGCCGCAGCACGATCGTCGTCATGGTGGCAGCGTGGCAGCGCCCGGCGAGGGTGGGTCAGGCGGGCCCGCACGGGACCTCGGAGCCCCACCGCGCCGCACGGGCCCGCCGGTACGTCCGGGCGAAACCCTTCAGCACCACGAACCGCGGCACCGCCGGGATGAGGTGGATCAGCAGGTCGTAGCGCTCGGGGTCCAGACGGTCGGCGAGGAAGTGGCCCTGGATCGCCAGGACGGGGAGCGACTTGCCCTTGACGTTCGTCCGTTGGTCCCACGACGACCAGTCGGCTGCCGACAACGTCTCCGACACCAGCGGCATGGCCTCGTCCTCCTCGGCGCGCAGGTGGGGCAGCAGCGACTCGGCGAGGGCGTCGACCGCGCCGAGCAGGTCCTCCTGCGCGTCCGCCGACCGGCGGTACGCCGCCGCGGCCCGCTCGACCTCGGCCATACGCGGCACGACGACGGCGTGGTCGGCCTCCATGCGGTCGAGCACCTCGGCGCCCGTCGCGGAACGGCTGCGGACGACCGGCCACAGGCCGGAGTCCTCGCCCTCGTGGTGGTGGTGCAGGAAGTCCATGATCCACAGCGCGTGGTCCGCCACCGCCACCCGGCGGACGTCGGACTCGACCGGCGCCGCGAGGACCGCCTGCAACCGGCGGAGGTCACGCCGCAACGCGTCGTGGACCACGCCCATCATGGTGGTGTCGGCGGGCCGGGAGGCGAGTTCGGGTCGACGGGTCACGTGGGGGAGTCAAGCCCGATCGGGCTCCCCGCGCGAGAGCCGATCGGGCACAGCCGGCCCCGTGGCGGCCACGTCCCCGTCCGGTGCCGCGGTGGTCAGCTGTCGACGCTCGACCGCCCGGCCGAGGAACGCGTAGCCGACGGCCGCCACCACGCCGGTGCCGAGGCACCCCCACCAGAGGACGGCCGGGTGGTGGGCGTAGACGGCGGTGCCCGCGAGCGGCCCGAGCAGGACCGACCCACCCCAGGCGAGTCCGGTCGCCCCGACGTAGCGGCCCCGCAGGTGTTCCGGGGCGAGCGTGGTGACGAGGGCCTGGATCGACCCGCTGAACCCGATCTCCCCGATGCTCCACACCACGACCGTTGCCATGAGCAACGATAGGTTCGACACCAGCCCGGTCAGCGCGATCCCGCCGCCGACCAGGGTCAGGCTGGCCGGCAGCAGCCAGGTGCGGGGGACGCGGTCGAACACCGGCAGCAGCAGCGGTTGCAGCACGATGATGGCCACGCCGTTCAGCGCGACCGCGAGGCCGTACGCCGAGGTGCCGAGCCCGATGTCGCGGGTGTAGAGGGGCAGCACCGTGTAGACCTGGTTGTAGAGCACCGCGTACAGGAAGATCAGCGCGATCGCGGCCTGGAGCAACCGGTCGTGACCCACCGCGCGGACGCCCTCGAACCGGGGCCGCGGCAGGTCGGGGTCGCGGACGGGCCGAGTCTCGGGCACCCGCCACCCGACCAGGGCGGCGAACACCAGGCAGGTCAGGGCGTCGACGACGAACAGCAGCGTGTAGCCGTGGGCGGCGAGCAGACCGCCGAGCACGCTCGCGACCGAGAACCCGAGGTTGACGGCCCAGAACTGCAACGCGTACGCGCGTGGCCGGGCCTGCTCCTCGAGCACGTCGGCGATGACCGCGGTGGACGCCGGCCGGTAGACGTCGCTGACGCAGCCGAGCAGCAGGGCGGCGACGGTGATGGGCCCGAAGCCGCGCGCGGCGCCGAGGGCACCGAGCAGGACACCGGTCGCGGCGAGCCCGCCGACCATCGTCGCGCGGCGCCCGACCCGGTCGGTGAGGACGCCCCCGACCGGCTGTGACACCAGGACGCCGGCGCCGAAAGCCGCCAGCACCAGACCCGACTGCGGCACGGTCAGATCTCGAGGCCCGGTGAGGTACAGCACGAGGAACGGCTGGACGAACCCGCCGGCCCGGTTGACCAGCGTGCCGACCCACAACCACCAGAACGCCGTCGGCAGCCCGCCGACCCGGGACCGCAGTGCCCGTCGCAGCACGCCGGTCGGCGGCGGGACGGCGCCGGGGGGCGCGGACGGAACGGTCACACCCTCACCAGATCACGGCGCTCAACCGACATGCGCGCCGGCGCCCACCGCGCCGTTCCAGGGTGCCGACGCGAACCCGGCCAGGCCGAGTTCCGCGCCGATGTCCTCACGCAGCGAACGGATGTCGAGGCGGTGGGCGCGGTCGTGGTCGGCGCGGGTGCCGAACCGGTGCAGGTCCGGGCGGGTGACGCCGTGGGCGAACAGCCGGTGCGGGCGGTCCGACAGCGCGTCGGTGACCAGGGGCGTCGACGTGCCCGCCAGGTACGGCTCGACGAGGACGACGTCGGCGACGTCGGTGAGGCCCACCTCGCGTCGCAACGTCACCACGTCGAGCGGGCGCACCGTGACCGCGTGGAGCACGGTGACGTCGAGCCCGGCGGTCGCCTCGCGGACCCGGTCGACCAGGGGACCGACCGCGAGCACCACCCCGCGTCGGCCGCGGCGCACGACCCGCAGCGACCCGTCGGTCGGGCCGGGACCGTGGGCGACGTCCTCGGCCAGGCGCAGGTAGGTACGTCGCCGGGACGCGACCGCCTGGCGCAGCAGCGGCGCGACGTCGTCCGGGTGGGCCGGCACCTCGACCCGCCAGGCGCCGTCGACCCCCGGACGTCCGAGCGTGTCGAGCAACGCGACGTCGCCGGGGGACTGGTGGGTCCGCCCCGCGCCCGCGGCGTCGTGGGAGGCGCCGATCGAGACGAGCGTGGCCCCGACGTCCTGGTGCGACAGGTCGAGCTTGACCTGCTCCCACGCCCGCTCGACGAGGAACGGCGCGTAGGTGTGGACGACCGGGTGGACCCCGGCGAGGGCCAACCCGCCCGCCACGCCGACCATGGCCTGCTCGCGGATGCCGACGTTGACCACGTGCGGGCCGGCGTCGGTGAACCGGTCCGCGGAGATGTCGGCCAGGACGAGGGCGAGATCGTCCGTTGCACCGAGCAACGTCCGCATCTCCTCGACGAAGGCGTCGCGCATGGTGTCCGGCCGTGCCCCGGTCATGGTCAGGCTCCCTTCGGGTCGGTGTGGGCCACGACGACCGTCGGTGCGGCGTCGTCGGTGGCCCGGAGGGCCGCGACCAGCGCCGGCCGGTCGGCCGCCGTGACCTCGCGGGTCACCCAGCCCTCCGTCTCGAACCGCGTCGCGATGCCGCCCGGCCAGCCCAGTGAGGCGGAGGCGTTGTCCACCACGACCGCGGTCAGGCGGGCCAGCCCGAACCGGCCCGCCACCGCGATGGCTTCGTGGTTGCTGCCCTCGTCGAGTTCGGCGTCACCCACCAGCACCACGACCCGTGACGACCGTCCCTGCCAGCGCAGGGCGAGGGCGGACCCGACCGCCAACGCGAGCCCGTGCCCGAGCGAGCCGCTGGAGATCTCCACGCCGGGCAGCTGGCGCCGGTCGGGGTGGTGGCCGAGGGGCGACTCGACCGAGCCGAAGCCCGCCAGCAGAGCCGGGTCGAAGAACCCGTGCCGGGCGAGGACCGCGTGGTAGGCCTGCGGGCCGTGGCCCTTGGAGAGGTGGAACCGGTCGCGGTCGGGATCCGCGGCCCGGTCGGGGGACACGTCGAGGACGTCGTCGTAGAGCGCGTCGAGCACCTCGGCCACGGAACTCGCGCTGGCATCGTGCTTCTCGTCGCCGGTCTGCCGGTCCATGTAGGTGCGCGTCAACGGGTTCACGCCGACCACTGTTCAACCTCAGGTGCGCTTGAGGTCAAGGCCCGTCGGCCACTACCTTCGTGGGGTGGGCAACGGGCACCTGACGATCGGGGAGTTCGCCGCGCGCTCCGGCGTGAGCGTGCCGACCCTGCGGTTCTACGAGGAGCGCGGGCTCGTCCACTCGACCCGCACCGCCGGCAACCAACGTCGCTACCTCCGTGCCGAACTCCGGCGGGTGGCCTTCGTCAAGGCGGCCCAGCACGTGGGGCTGAGCCTGGGCGAGATCGAGCAGGCGATGGCGGCCCTGCCCGACGGTCGGGTGCCGACCCGGGCCGACTGGGCCCGGCTCTCCAGGTCCTGGCGCCCGCGCCTCGACGAGCGGATCGCCGAGTTGCGGCGCCTGCGCGACGGCCTGGACGGCTGCATCGGGTGCGGGTGCCTGTCGCTGAAGAGCTGCGTCCTCTACAACCCGGGCGATCTCGCCGGGCGGGAGGGGAGTGGCGCGCGCTACATCGAGAACGAGGGTCCGGCCCAACCGCGCCGGTAGACTGCGAGCGTGACCATCCTGCGCGAATGAGACCTGTCCGCCTGTTCGGACCGTCCACACCTCCAGGGAAGTCACCTCCATGATCACGGCCACCGGCCTCGAGCTGCGCGCGGGTGCGCGCCTGCTGCTCGACGCCCCCCAGCTCCGCATCCAGGCGGGCGACCGCATCGGCCTCGTCGGCCGCAACGGCGCCGGCAAGACCACGCTGCTCAAGACACTGTCCGGTACGGGGCTGCCGACCGCGGGGTCGATCGCGGCGAACACCCCGATCGGCTACCTCCCGCAGGACCCGGCCAGCGGTGACCTGTCGGTCACGGCCAACGACCGGATCCTCTCGGCGCGCGGTCTCGACGTGCTGCGCACCAAGATCGACAAGGCCCAGGTCGAGCTCGCCGAACGGCCGGACGACGCGGACCTGCTCGCCCGCTACGGCAAACTCGAGGACCGCTTCTCGGCGCTCGGCGGGTACGCGGCCGAGAGCGAGGCCGCACGCATCAGCTCCAACCTCGGGTTGCCCGACCGTGTTCTCGTGCAACCGTTGGAGACCCTCTCCGGTGGTCAACGCCGCCGGGTCGAGCTCGCCCGCATCCTGTTCGCCGACACCGGCGAGCCCACCACCTTGCTGCTCGACGAGCCGACCAACCACCTCGACGCCGACTCGATCCAGTGGCTGCGGGAGTTCCTGCCCCGACAGCAGGGCGGGTTCGTCGTGGTCAGCCACGACGTCGACCTGCTCGCAGCCGTCGTCAACAAGGTCTGGTACCTCGACGCGAACCGGTCGGTCATCGACGTCTACAACGTGGGCTGGAAGGCCTACCTGCAGCAGCGCGAGACCGACGAGCGTCGCCGCACGCGGGAACGGGCCAACGCCGAACGCAAGATCGAGACGCTGTCCAAGCAGGCCGACAAGATGCGGGCCAAGGCCACCAAGGCCAAGGCCGCGCACCAGATGGACCGTCGCGCGGCGGCGCTCGCCGCGGGCCTCGAGGAGGTGCGCGTCGGCGACCGGGTCGCCCGGCTGCGGTTCCCCACCCCCGCGCCGTGCGGCCGTACGCCTCTCACCGCCACCGGCCTGTCGAAGAGCTACGGCTCGCTCGAGATCTTCGCCGGGGTCGACCTCGCGATCGACAAGGGCGCCCGGGTCGTCGTGCTGGGCCTCAACGGCGCCGGCAAGACCACGCTGCTGCGCCTGCTCGCCGGTGTGGAACCCGCCGACACCGGCACGGTCGAGCCGGGCCACGGGTTGCGGCTGGGCTACTTCGCGCAGGAGCACGAGACGATCGACCGTGACCGGTCGGTGCTGGAGAACATGCGCTCTTCGGCGCCGGAGCCGTCGGACACCGAACTGCGCAAGGTGCTGGGTGCGTTCCTGTTCACCGGCGACGACGTCGACAAGCCCGCGGGGGTGCTCTCGGGCGGTGAGAAGACCCGGCTGGCGTTGGCGATGCTCGTGACCAGCGCCGCGAACGTGCTCCTGCTCGACGAGCCGACGAACAACCTGGACCCGGTGAGCCGCGACCAGGTCCTCGACGCGTTGCACCGGTACGAAGGCGCGATCGTGCTCGTCACCCACGACGAGGGGGCCGTCGAGGCGCTCGCGCCGGAGAAGGTCATCCTGTTGCCCGACGGCGTCGAGGACCAGTGGAGCCCCGATCTCGCCGACCTCGTCACCCTGGCGTGACGCCCTCACGCGTTCCCATGAGCTGAGATATCTGCCTCACAGGAGTTTGACGCTTCGTGTTGCGGGCGGGTGTCGCGCTTGCGACCATTCGCCACGCGGAAGGCACCCCCGTCAGGGGGCCGGCCGCCGACACGGCCGCCCGGAGGGGAGGGGCCGCTGGAGGGGCCTCGGCCCGGGAGAGATGGGACGACATGGCGGACACGAGATCCAAGATCGAGCTGAAGAAGGGCGCCCGGATCACCGGACAGGCCCGGACCAAGCTCGCTGCGGACCTGCGCAAGGCGTACGACAAGGGCCGCAGCATCCGCGAGCTCGCCGAGACCCACGGCCGCTCCTACGGGTTCGTGCACCGCGTGCTGTCCGAGTCCGGCGTGGAGTTGCGCGGCCGTGGCGGCGCCACCCGCAAGCGCACCCCGGCCCGCTCCCGCTGACCCCGAACGGGTAGACACGGCGGCGTGACCGACGCTCCGCCGCCCCTGTTCGACACCGACGCGCTGCTGGCGGGCCCCGTGCCCGTCGACCCCGACGGCTCCGGCGTGACCCTGCGACTCGCCCGCGACGGCGCGGTCGCGGTGGTCGGCCTCGACCGGCCCGACGCACTCAACGCCCAGACACCCCTCACCTGGACCGCACTGCGTCGGGTCCGCGACGGCCTGCCCGAATCGGTGCGGGTGCTCGTGCTGCGGGGTGAGGGTCGGGCGTTCTCCGCGGGCCTCGACAAGCGTCTGTTCCAGCCCGAGGGTGTCCCCGGTCAACCCGGCATCGTCGCGCTGGCCACGATGACGCCGGACGAGGGCCAGGCGCAGATCGCCGAGTACCAGGCGGCGTTCGGATGGTTGCAGACTGCACCGATCACCACGATCGCGCTGGTGCAGGGTCACGCAATCGGCGGTGGGTTCCAGTTGGCCCTGGCGTGCGATATGCGCCTCGTGGCCGACGACGTCTCGTTCTGCATGGCCGAGGCGGGCCTGGGCATCGTGCCGGACCTGGGCGGGACGCAGCGGCTGGTCGACCTGGTCGGCTACTCCCGTGCGGTGGACCTCTGCCTCACCGTGCGCCGGGTCGGCGCCGAGGAGGCGTTGCGCATCGGCCTCGCCACCGCGGTCGTGCCGGCGGGCGGGCTCGACGCGGCCGTCGAACCGCTGCTCGACGCGCTGCTCGCCGTCCCGCGCGGCGCGGCCGTCGCGACCAAGGCTCTGCTGCTCGCGGCCAACGGGGAACGGAACACGGCGCAGGAGCAGCGCGAACGGACGGCCCAACTGGCCCGCCTGCGCTCGCTCGCCGCCGGCACCGGCTGACCGCCCCCCGCCGAAGTTGATCAAGGAGCTGTGGTTGCTCGATCGGCGTGGCGCGCGACCACCACACCGGGGTTAGACCGCGCCGCGGGTCCGCCCACCTCGGCGGGCGGTTCGCCCTCAGCGCAGCGTGCCGGTTGACCTCAGGTGCGGTGGAGGTCGCACCATGATGCGGTGACATCCGCCCACGGCATGGTCTGGTCGACCATCAGCCGCAGCAAGCAGGACTCCAGCCGCGACGTACCGAAGGGGACGTGGCGCCGCGTCCTGGGGTTCGCGCGACCGTACTGGCCGGCCATCGCGGTCTTCGCCGTCGTCATCACCGGGGGCTCGCTCGTCGGTGTCGCCACGCCGGTGCTCGCCGGTCGGGTGGTCAACGACATCTCCTCGCACGCGCCGGTGTCGGCCGTCGCGTGGACCTCGGGGTTCATCGCCGCGCTGGCCGTCGTCGACGCCCTGCTCTCGTTCGCCAGCCGCTGGTTCTCGGCCCGCATCGGCGAGGCGTTGATCTTCGACATGCGCACGCGGGTGTTCGACCACGTGCAGCGGATGCCCATCGCGTTCTTCACCCGCACGCAGACCGGTGCGTTGACCAACCGCCTCAACAGCGACGTGCTCGGCGCCCAACAGGCGTTCACGTCGACGTTGTCGGGCCTGCTCTCCAACATCGTGAGCCTGGTGCTCACCGCGGCGGTCATGTTCACGTTGTCGTGGCAGATCACCCTGATCGCCTTGGTGATGCTGCCGGTGTTCGTCCTGCCCGCGAAGCGGATCGGCCGCCGTCTGCAGGCCATCACCCGCGAGTCCTACGACCTCAACGCGTCGATGAACTCGACCGTCACCGAACGGTTCACCGTCAGCGGCGCGCTGCTGGTCAAGCTGTTCGGTCGCCCCGCTGACGACAGCGCGTACTTCCGCGAGCGGGCCGACCGCGTCCGCGAGATCGGTGTGCGATCGGCCATGTACGCACGGGCGTTCTTCGTCGCGCTCGCCCTGGTCGCGGCGCTGGCGCAGGCGCTGGTCTACGGCCTGGGTGGCTACTACGCACTGAACGGGAGCCTCTCGACCGGGACGGTCGTCACCCTCGCGCTGTTGTTGTCGCGGCTCTACGGCCCGCTCACCGCGCTGTCGAACGCGCGGGTCGACGTCATGAGCGCGTTGGTCAGCTTCGACCGGGTCTTCGAGGTGCTGGACCTCGACCCGGGCATCGTCGACCGCCCGGACGCCGTCCAACTGCCGGCCGACGCCCGCGGGGTCGAGTTCGACGACGTCGACTTCCGCTACCCGGCCGCGGACGAGGTGTCGCTGGCGTCGCTGGAACAGGTCGCCGTGCTGGACGACCGCCGCAACGAGCCCGTCCTGCACGGGGTGAGCTTCACGGCCGCGCCGGGGGAGTTGGTCGCCCTCGTGGGGCCGTCGGGTGCGGGCAAGACGACCATCAGCCAACTCGTCCCGCGGCTCTACGACGTCACGGCCGGCGCGGTGCGCATCGGCGGGCACGACGTCCGCGACGTCACCCTCGACTCGCTGCGCGCCCACGTCGGCGTCGTCAGCCAGGACCCGCACCTGTTCCACGACACGGTGGCGGCCAACCTGCGGTACGCGCGGGCCGACGCCACCGACGAGCAGCTGTGGGCCGCCCTCGAGGCGGCGCAGATCGGCGACCTGGTCGCGAGCCTGCCCGACGGCCTCGCCACCGTGGTCGGCGACCGCGGCTACCGGTTCTCCGGCGGCGAGAAGGCCCGCCTCGCGATCGCGCGGCTGCTGGTCAAGGCGCCGCCGGTCGTCATCCTCGACGAGGCCACGGCGCACCTGGACAGCGAGAGCGAGCACGCGGTGGCGCAGGCCCTGGACGCCGCACTGGCCGGCCGCACGTCGCTGGTCATCGCCCACCGCCTGTCGACGATCGTCGGCGCCGACCGGATCGTCGTGGTCGACGGGGGCCGCGTGGTCGAGACCGGCACCCACGCCGACCTGCTCGCCCGCGACGGTCTCTACGCCGATCTGTACCGCACCCAGTTCGCTGTCACCGCCGCCACCCCGTAGGTCCACCCCCGAACCCGGGCGAGTGGGCACTTCCCCCTTCGAGTGGGCGGGAAAAGGTCGCCACTCGCGGGGTTTCGTGACCACTCACCCGTTCGGCGCGGGTCGGTCGTGCGGGTCAGTGGGCGATGCTGAGGGCGACGGGGGCGAAGCCGGAGGGGTCCTGCAGCAGGGGCGTGAAGGCCAGTTCGGCGGCGCCGAGCAGGCAGGCGTCGCCAGCGCGTGAGGACGAGGCGCAGAGTTCGACGAGCTCACCGGCGCGGCCGAAGGCGAAGCGGGCGAGTTCGGCGCGGGTGTCGTCACCGGCGATCTCCACGACGCGGGCGAGGCTCCCGCCCGCCACGACCACCGACGGGTTGACGAGGTTGAGCAGCGCGGCGACCGTGCGTCCGAGCTGACGCGCGACCTCGCGGACGGCGCCCAGCTCGACGGGCGCGCCGGCTTCGGCGGCGTCGAGGACCTCGCGCACCGCCTCCCGGTTCAGCTGGTCGGGCCGTCCCGCGGCGGCGAGCAGCGCGGCGTCGCCGATGTAGACCTCGGCGCACCCACGGCTGCCGCAGTGGCAGGGCGGGCCGCTGGCGTCGAGACAGAGGTGGCCGACCTCGCCCGCGGCACCGGCGTGGCCGGTGAGCAGGTACGAGCCGGCGATGATCCCGGCACCCACGCCGATGCGACCGAGCAGGAACACGACGTCCTCGTGACCGCGAGCGCGGCCACGGACCTGCTCGGCGACGGCGCCGAGGTTGGCGTCGTTGCCGACGTGCACGGGCAGGCCGGAGAGCATCGGCGTGACGAGGGCGTCGTGGACGAGCGCGGCGAACTCGACGTCGTGCCACTCGAGGTTCGGCGCGAGCGCGACCGCGCCCGTACGCCGCTCGACCGAACCGGGCACGGAGATGCCGATCCCGACGGGGAACCCGGGGGAGGACGCGACGACCCGCTCGATGGAGCGGGCCACCGCGGCGGCGACGGGTCCGGGGCGACGGCTGCGGGTGGCCCGGTCCTCACGCTGCAGGACGACGCCGCCGATGCCGACGGCGGCGACGGCCACCCGGTCCACCTCGACGTCGACCGCGAGGACGAACGGACCGTCCGAGCGTGGTCGCACGACGTGCGACGGGCGCCCGGCCGAGAGGTCGGAGCGTTCGGCGACGTCAGGGGCCGAACCCTCGAGCAGGCCGAGGTTCACCAGCTCGCCGACCAGGGTGCCGATCGTCGAGCGGTTGAGCCCGAGGCGGGTGGTGAGGTCCGCCCGCGACAGTTCGCCGTGGCTGTGGACCTCGGCCAGCAGCCGGGCGAGGTTGTGGCGGCGGACGGCGTCCGGGCGGGCAGGGGGAGTGTGGCCCCCTGCCCGCGCCGGAACCGCGCCGCCGCCGGCGATCGTGGTCATCGCCGGGGCGCTTCGCGCTAGAGCCCGCGAGAGCCGGCGCGGCGCCTCGCCAGGGCGTCGACCGCGGCGGCGAGGACCAGCACGGCACCGGTGATGATCAGCTGCACCGCGGCACCGTTGACGCCCTTGATGGCGTTGGCCATGCCGTAGGTGATGACGGCCAGCACGAGGCCACCGATGATCGCGTCGAGCGGACGGCCCTTGCCACCGAAGAGGCTGGTGCCACCGATGACGGCCGCACCGACGGCGAGCAGCAGCGTGTTGCGGCCACCGATCGAGGCGTCGAAACCGTCGGTGTACGAGGCCAGCAGGACACCCGCGACAGCCGCCATGAACGTGTTGATGGCGAACACCGAGATGCGGATCCGGTCGACCGCGATGCCGGCCCGGCGAGCGGCCTCGGCGTTGCCGCCGACCGCGAAGACGTGCCGGCCGTAGCGGGTGCGGGTGAGCACGAGGGTCCAGACCACCGCGAAGAAGATGATGATCGGGACGACCCACGGCACGCCCTCGAGGACCTGCTCGGCCTGCCGCTGACCACGGACGATGACGCCGCCGCCCGCGGTCTTCAGCGCCCGGTTGGCGTTGAACAGCAGCACCAGGACGATGAAGAAGACGGCCATCGCGCCGACCTTGATCGCGACCAGCGCGATCGGCTCGGCGATGAGTCCGGCCTTGCGACGACGCGTGCTGTCCGAGATCTTGACCAGCGCGTAGCCGATGACCACGACCGCGGCCATGACCCACCCGAGAGCCGGCGTCATCTGGCCACCGTTGAGGGCGGCGATGAAGTCGTTGTTGACCGTCAGGTTGCCGTGCTGGCCCTTGAAGTTGTTGACTACCAGCAGGGTCAGACCCTGGTAGGCGAGGAACAGCGCCAGGGTGACCACGAACGACGGGATGCGCAGCTTGGCGACCAGCCAGCCGGTGGCGATACCGAGCAGGACACCGGCGACCAGCGCCGCCGCGATCGCGATGAACCAGTTGTTGGTGTAGCCGATCGTGATGCGGGTCATGATCGCCGCGCAGAAGCCGGCACTGGTACCGGCGCCCAGGTCGATCTCACCGAGCAGCAGCACGAAGACCAGGCCCATCGCCAGGATGATCGTGTACGAGCTCTGGTTGGTGATGTTCGCCAGCGATCCGAGCGAGCGGAACGACGACTGCAGCAGGCCGAACAGGATCACCAGCACGACCAGACCGCCGACGGCCGGCAACGAGCCGATGTCGCCGCCGCGGATGCGCTGGGTCCAGGTGTGGAAGTAGGACGAGAGCGTGCTCTCCATCGGAGCGGTCGCCTCGGCGGCCGCCGCCGCGCGGGACAGCTCGGCCGCGTTCGGCTGGGGCGCCTCCGAGGCGCCGCCCTTGTTCATGTCGGGAGGCTGGGTCATGCCACGACTCCCTCGATGTGCGCGGCCGGGATGCCGATGTTGCCGGTCCGGCCGGTGGTGATGAGCTCGACGAGCTGACGCTGGTCGACCTCCTCACGCTTGACGATGGCCGCCATGCGACCGAGGTACAGCGCGGCGATGCGGTCGCTGACCTGCAGGACGTCGTTCATGTTGTGGCTGATCAGCACGACGGCGACACCCTGGTCGGCGAGCCGCCGGACGAGCCCGAGGACCTCGGCGGTCTGGGCGACGCCGAGCGCCGCGGTCGGCTCGTCGAGCAGGACGACCTTGCTCTGCCAGAGCACGGACTTGGCGATGGCGACCGTCTGTCGCTGACCACCGGACAGGCTGGAGACCCGCTGGCGCACGGACTTCACCGTGCGCACCGACAGTGACTTCAGGGCGTCCTGGGCGGCCTTCTCCATCGCGATCTCGTCGAGGATCAGGCCGCGGTGGCGCTCCCGGCCGAGGAACATGTTCTGGACGATGTCCAGGTTGTCCGCCAGCGCGAGGTCCTGGTAGACGATCTCGATGCCGAGCGCCGAGGCGTCCCGGGGGCTGTGCACCGTCACCGGCTTGCCCTCGAACAGGTACTCGCCGGAGTCGATCTGGTACGTGCCGCCGATGCACTTGACGAGCGTCGACTTGCCGGCGCCGTTGTCACCGACGAGCGAGATGACCTCGCCCGCATAGGCCTCGAAGTCGACGCTCTTGAGAACGTCGACGGGGCCGAAACTCTTGTTCACGCCGCGCAGGCGCAGGACCGGGTCGCCGGCCATGGTGGGTCTCCTCAATCAGAAATGGTGCGGGTGAGACAGCACTCGGGGCGGTCGGGCGCGAGGGTTGCTCGTGCCCGACCGCCCCGGAGTGGTGGTGCGGTGGTGCGTCAGCCCGTCAGGGCGTCAGCTGATCCCGGCCGCGGTGCACTTGGCCGCGTACGCGCCGCTGCACACCTCGTCCTTGGCGACGTCGCCACCCTTGATCGGGTCGCCGACGTTGTCCTTGGTGATCGTGATCGGGGTCTCGAGGATCGCAGGCACGTCCTGGTTGGTCTGCGTGTCCTTGACGGTACCCGTCGTCGTGGGAGCGTTGCCGTTGGCGATCTCGACCATGGCCTTGATGGCCGCGTCAGCCTCGAGCTTGTACGGCTTGTAGATCGAGAAGCACTGGTCGCCGTCGAGGATGTGCTGCAGGCCCTGGGCCGTGGCGTCCTGACCAGAGACCGCGACCTTGCCGTTGAGGCCCTGGGTCTTCAGCTGGCCGATGACCGAGTTGGCCATGCCGTCGTTGGCGACCATGACCGCGTTGATGTCCTGGTTGGCCTGCAGGATCGAGGCGAAGGTCGTTCCGGCGGTGGTGTTGTCCCAGTCGGCGATCGACTGGTCCGCGACCTTGGTCCAGCCGGAGGTCTTGCTGAGCACGCTGTCGTAGCCCTGCTTGAACAGCGTGGCGTTGTTGTCGGTGGGCGAGCCGTTGATGTCCACGTACTTGACCGCGGACTTGCCCTGCACCTGCGAGCACTGGGTCAGGGCCTGGCCCTGGAGCTC
Source organism: Jatrophihabitans sp. YIM 134969 (assembly GCF_054456675.1). Lineage (NCBI taxonomy): Bacteria > Bacillati > Actinomycetota > Actinomycetes > Jatrophihabitantales > Jatrophihabitantaceae > Jatrophihabitans > Jatrophihabitans sp. YIM 134969. The sequence goes on along the minus strand of NZ_JBTJEQ010000013.1, from coordinate 19,640 downwards.
GCCGACCTTGACGTTGTCGAACGAGATGTACGCCGCCGCGCTGCCACCGAGGGTCAGGCGGTCGTAGTCGATCGTGGTGACGCCCTTGCTCTTGGCGTCGGCCTCGATGGCCGCACCGGAGGCGGAGTCGAGGTTCACGATCATGAGGATCTTGACACCGTCGGCGAGCATGCTCGACGCGATGGTCTTCATGTTCGCGGCGTCGCCGTTGGCGTTCTGGATGTCGCAGTCCAGGTTGGACGCCTCGCAGCCGGACTTCAGCGCCTCGGGGTCACCGGTGACCCAACGCTGGGAGGACTGGGTGTCGGGGAGGATGATCCCGACCTTGGTGCCCTTGCCGTCCGCGGCGCCCGAACCGCCGCTGCTGCTGGCGCTGCTGCCGCTGCCGGGGTTGGACGTGTCGTCCGACCCGCTCGAGCTACAGGCCGTGAGTGCGAGCGCGGCGATGGTGCCCGCGATCGCGAGGGTGGTGACCGACTTGCGCATTGATTCCGCCTTCCAGACGTCTCTGTCCTGGCTTGCCGCACCGACTGACGTCTGGTCGCGACGGTGCCACCGAATTATGTTGCGGCGGCGAACATATGCCTCCGTGAGGCCCAGCGCCAGCACCCGCAACCTCATCGTTATCCGGCGTGTCATCTACCGCTCACGCAGTCGACACACTGCAAACCCTTCCATCACACCCGACGATCGGGACATCTCGGGACAGGTGTGAACAAGGGCACGGCCGGCGACCCGGGGGTCGCCGGCCGGCGTGGGTGGTGCGGTGGGCCCGCTCGGCGGGCCGGCGGATCAGAGCAGCGAACGCAGCACGTACGGCATGATCCCGCCGTGGCGGTAGTACTCCGCCTCGCCGGGGGTGTCGATGCGGACCCGCGCGTCGAACTCGATCGGCGAACGGCCGTCGGACGGCGTGGCGACCACGTGCACGGTCCGCGGAACCCGGCCCTCGTTGAGTTCGGTGACGCCGGTGATCGTGAACGTCTCCGAGCCGTCGAGCCCGTAGGCGTCGGCGTTCTTCTCCGCGAACTGCAGCGGCAGCACACCCATCCCGATGAGGTTGGAGCGGTGGATGCGCTCGTAGCTCTCGGCGATGACCGCCTTCACCCCGAGCAACGCCGTCCCCTTGGCCGCCCAGTCGCGCGAGGAACCCGAGCCGTACTCGGCGCCCGCCAGGATGACCAGCGGCGTGCCGGCGGCCTGGTAGTGCTCCGAGGCCTCGTAGACCGAGGTGACCGGGGCGTCGTCCTGGGTGAAGTCGCGGGTGAACCCGCCCTCGGTGCCCGACGCGATCTGGTTGCGCAGCCGGATGTTGGCGAACGTCCCGCGGATCATCACCTCGTGGTTGCCGCGGCGCGAGCCGTACGAGTTGAAGTCGCGCCGCTCCACGCCGTGCTCGCGCAGGTAGTCACCGGCGGGGGAGTCGGCCTTGATCGAGCCCGCGGGTGAGATGTGGTCGGTGGTGACGGAGTCGCCGAGCTTGAGCAGGACGCGCGCGCCCTCGATGTCGGTGACCGGCGACGGCTCGGTGGCCATGCCGTCGAAGTACGGGGGCTTGCGCACGTACGTCGACTCCGTGTCCCACTCGAAGGTGTCGCCCTCGGGGGTCGGCAGGCCGCGCCAGCGCTCGTCGCCCTCGAACACGGCGCCGTACTCGCTGGTGTACTGCTCGACGGTGATCGCCGTGGCGATGACGTCCTGGACCTCCTGGGGCGAGGGCCAGATGTCACGCAGGTACACCGGGTTCCCGTCGAGATCGTTGCCCAGTGCGTCGGTGGTGATGTCGACGTCCATCGAGCCGGCCAGGGCGTAGGCCACCACCAACGGCGGTGACGCCAGGTAGTTCATCTTGACGTCCGGGTTGATCCGGCCCTCGAAGTTGCGGTTGCCGGACAGCACCGACACCACCGCGAGGTCGGCGTCGTTGACCGCGGCCGAGATCTCGTCGAGCAGCGGGCCGGAGTTGCCGATGCACGTGGTGCAGCCGTACCCGACCAACGAGAAGCCGAGCTTGTCGAGGTACGGGGTCAGTCCCGAGCGGTCGTAGTAGTCGGTGACGACCTTCGAGCCCGGCGCCAGGGTGGTCTTCACCCAGGGCTTGGACGACAGCCCCTTCTCGACCGCGTTCTTGGCCAGCAACGCCGCCGCGACCATCACCGACGGGTTCGACGTGTTCGTGCACGACGTGATCGCGGCGATCGCCACCGCGCCGTGGTCGAGGACCATCGAGGTGCCGTCGGCCAGGGTGACCTCGACCGGCTTGGTCACCCGGCCGTCGCCGCCGTCCGCGGCCGAGAGCGGCTGCGGGGCGGGGGAGTCGCCGACATCGTTGCCCGGTGCAACAGGGTCCGACGCCGGGAACGTCTCCTCGAGCGATTCGTCGACCGAGCCGCTGGTGCCGTCGTCGGCGTAGTCGCCGAGCGCCGCGCGGAACATGTTCTTGGCCGAGGCCAGCGGGACCCGGTCCTGCGGGCGCTTCGGGCCGGCGAGCGAGGGCTCGACGGTCGAGAGGTCGAGCTCGAGCCGCTCGGAGAACTTCGGCTCGTGCGTGGGGTCGTGCCAGAGCAGGTTGGCCTTCGCGTAGGCCTCGACGAGCGCGACCTGCTGCTCGGACCGGCCGGTGAAGCGCAGGTAGTCCAGGGTCTGGTCGTCGATCGGGAAGATCGCGCAGGTCGAGCCGTACTCGGGGCTCATGTTGCCGATCGTGGCGCGGTTCGCGAGCGGCACCGCCGGCACGCCGTCGCCGTAGAACTCGACGAACTTGCCGACCACGCCGTGCTTGCGCAGCAGTTCGGTGATGACGAGGACCAGGTCGGTCGCGGTGGCGCCGTCGGGCAGTTCGCCGGTCAGCTTGAAGCCGACCACGCGGGGGATGAGCATGCTGACGGGCTGGCCGAGCATCGCCGCCTCGGCCTCGATGCCGCCGACGCCCCAGCCGAGCACGCCGAGGCCGTTGACCATCGTCGTGTGGGAGTCGGTGCCCACGAGAGTGTCGGGGTAGGCGACGCCGCCGCCCTCCTCGCCGCCGAAGACCACGCGTGCGAGGTACTCGATGTTGACCTGGTGCACGATGCCGGTGCCCGGCGGGACGACCTTGAAGCCGTCGAAGGCGGTCTGGCCCCACCGCAGGAACTGGTAGCGCTCGCGGTTGCGCTCGTACTCCAGCTCGACGTTGCGCTCGAAGGCGTCGGGGGTGCCGAACAGGTCCGCGATCACCGAGTGGTCGATGACGAGCTCGGCGGGCGCGAGCGGGTTGATCTTGGTGGCGTCGCCGCCGAGGTCACGCATGGCCTCGCGCATGGTCGCGAGGTCGACGATGGCCGGCACGCCGGTGAAGTCCTGCATCACGACACGCGCGGGCGTGAACTGGATCTCGGTGTCCGGCTCGGCGTCGGGATCCCACGCGGCCAGCGCGCGGACCTGGTCGGGGGTGACGTTCAGGCCGTCCTCGTTGCGGAGCAGGTTCTCCAGCAGGACCTTCAGGCTGAACGGCAGGTCGGCCGCGCCCTCGATGCCGGTGATGTCGAAGTAGTCGACGCTGTCCTCACCCACCGTCAGGGTCTTGCGACTCGTGAAGCTGTCCTGGGTGGTGACGGGCACGTCGGTTACCTCCGGTGGCGCGAGCGCTGGGATCGTCGGGTCCATCCTTCCACCCGCCGCCCACCCGACGTTCGTACGCTCTGCCACATGACGGACGCCACGGACGCGGAGGTGGAGCCCGCGGGGGAGGACGCCCGCTGGCACCGCATCCGGATCCGGGTGCTGATCGGCTGGATCGCCGCGGTGGTGGTCCTGGTCGTCACCGTCGGGGTGCCCACCGACCGCGGCACGCTGCTGCTGCTGATCCTCTCCGGGCTCGGCATCCGGTGCCTCGGCCGGGGCTGGCGGGCCTTCCGGCAGGTCCTGTTCGACTGGTTGCCCTTCACCGCCGCCCTGGTCGTCTACGACTACTCCCGGGGGCTCGCTCGGATCATCGGGCTCCCGTTGCACATGTCGGACGTCGCCGCCGCCGACCGCGCGATCTTCGGCGTGGTGCCCACCGTGTGGATCCAGGAGCACCTGCTGGACCCGGGGGTGCCGCACTGGTACGACGCCGTGGCCACGCTCGTCTACACCACGCACTTCCTCGCCACGCCCGTCGTGGCGGTGGTCCTGTGGCTGCGCTCGCGGCAGGTGTGGCTGCAGTTCATCACCCGGGTCATCGGCCTCGCGGCCGCGGGCGTGGTCACCTACGTCCTCTTCCCGGCGGCCCCGCCCTGGTACGCCTCGGAGCAGGGCGTGATCGGCCCGGTGCTGCGGGCGACCTCGCGCGGCTGGCTCTGGTTGCACGTCGACAAGGCCGGGAACCTGCTGCAGGAGGGGCAGGTGGCGAGCAACCCCGTCGCGGCGATGCCCTCGCTCCACACGGCCTACGCCACGGTCATCTCGCTGTTCGTGCTCATGCTGCTCGGGCGGTCGGCACGGCCGTGGGTCCGGCGGGCCCGGTGGCTGGTGCTGCTCTACCCCGTGCTCATGGGCTTGTCGCTGGTGTACCTGGGCGAGCACTACGTGGTCGACCTCGCCGCGGGCGTCGTCTACGCCCTCGGGGTCCACCTCGCCGCGCGGTGGTGGGAGCAGCGGCGGGAGCGCCGCCGGGGCTCCGCCGACGGGGGTTCGGACGGGGTCGCCGCCACGTCCGGATCGGGTCAGCGTGTCGCGTCTGGGGCGCGTGTGACTCGTGATAATGGAGGGTCGTCTGGCACGGATGGGGCAGGAGTGGCAGTCTGACCCCGTGCCGACTCCCGTCTCCCGACGTCCGGACCCCCGGCGGACGTCCCGCCGTCGACCTCGCAGCCCCCGCTTCGCAGCGGTGTTCGCGGCGGTCGTGGTGGGCGCGAGCCTGGTGGTCGGGTCCGCCTCGTCCGCCCTCGCCACCCCCACGCCGCCGCCGAACCCCAGCGACGCGCAGATCGGCGCGGCGCAGACCACCAAGACCCAGTTGGCGACCGAGGTCGGTGCGCTCACCGCCCAGCTGAGCCAGCTCAAGCTCAAGGTGGAGCAGTTGCAGGCCGCGGCGGAACTCGCCGAGCAGAAGTACGCCTACGCGGTCAGCCAGCTGGCCGAGGCCAAGACGAAGGCGACCGCGGCGAAGGCGGCCGTCACGACCGCCCAGAAGGACGTCGCCGCCGCCCAGACGGCGTTCAACGCCTCGGTCAAGGCGGGCTACCTCGCCGGTGCGGCCACCCAGGGCGGGACCGGGGCCCTGTTCGCGGCCGACGACCCGACCGAACTGTTGCAGTCGTCCGCGTTCCAGTCGTACGTGACCTCGCACCAGGCCGACGGCATCGGCCGGCTGAACCGCGCCAAGGTCGCGAAGGCCAACGCCGACGCGGCGGCCCGGCAGGCCGTCGACACCCAGACCCGGCTCACCACGGCCGCCGAGCAGGCCTACACCGACGCGCGCGCGGCCGAGTCCGTCGCCCAGCAGGAGCAGGCCTCGACCGAGTCCCAGGCCGCCGCGGTGCAGACCAAGCTCGACACCGCCCAGGCCGCGCTGCTCGGGCTCCAGGACCAGCGGACGAAGTACAACGCCTGGAAGGCGGAGCAGGCGCGTATCGCCGCGGCGCAGGAACGGGCCCGCCAGGAGGCGCAGCGGCGCGCCGCGGCGGCGGAAGCCGCGCGGCAGGCGGCCATCGCCGCCGCCCAGCAGCAACAGCAGGAGCAGGCGGGCAACGACGGCGGGGGGTCGTCGAACGGTGGCGGCGGCGCGCCGAGCGGAGGCGGTGGCGGCTCCAGCAGCGGGTCACCGTCCGGCGGGTCGTGGACGCCCGCCATGGGCCAGGCCGCGGTGAACCGGGCCATGAAGTGGCTGGGCCAGCCCTACGCGTTCGCGGGTGGCAACACCAACGGCCCGACCTACGGCGTGTGCCAGAGCGGCGCGGCCTGGAACGACTGCCACGTCTACGGTTTCGACTGCTCCGGTCTGGTGCTCTACGCCTGGGCGCCGTGGACCTACATGCCGCACTACACCGTGGCGATGTGGTCGCAGATGTCGGGCAACTTCCACCCGACGACCAACCAGCTCATGCCCGGTGACCTCCTCTACTACGGCTACAGCGCGGGCACGATCCACCACGTCGCGATGTACATCGGCAACGGCAACGTCATCCAGGCACCCCAGAGCGGCGACCACGTGCGCATCACGTCCATCTGGAACATGGGCTCGGACTACTACGGCGCGGTGCGGCCGCTCACCTGATCGGCGCTCCTCCCGTCGTCACAGGCAGCGCGGCGCGGGCTCCCGTACGGTGGGCCCGCCAGACCTTGTCGCGTCCCTCGAGGAGTTCGATGTCGCAGCCCGGCCCCGCCACGCCCGCTTCGGACGCCGGCTCGCTCGAGCGCGTGCTGTTCGAGATCAAGCGGGTCATCGTCGGCCAGGAACGCATGGTCGAACGGATGGTCGTCGCCCTGCTCGCGCGCGGTCACTGCCTGCTCGAGGGTGTCCCGGGTGTCGCCAAGACCCTCGCGGTCGAGACGATGGCCGCCACGGTCGGCGGCACGTTCTCGCGGTTGCAGTTCACGCCTGACCTCGTGCCCTCCGACGTCGTCGGCACCCGCATCTTCAAGCCCGGCGCCGACGCGTTCGCGACCGAGCTCGGCCCGGTCTTCGCGAACTTCGTGCTCGCCGACGAGATCAACCGCGCGCCCGCCAAGGTGCAGTCGGCGCTGCTGGAGGTCATGGCCGAGGGTCACGTCTCGATCGGCGGCGAGCGGTTCCAGGTCCCGAAGCCGTTCCTCGTCCTCGCCACGCAGAACCCCATCGAGAGCGAGGGCGTGTACCCGCTGCCCGAGGCGCAGCGCGACCGCTTCCTCATGAAGATCACCGTCGACTACCCGTCGGCCGCGGAGGAACGCGAGATCGTCTACCGGATGGGCGTCGAGCCGCCGGTCGCCCAGCGGGTCATCTCCATCGACGACCTCGCCCGGTTGCAGCGCACGGCCTCGAAGGTCTTCGTGCACCACGCGATCGTCGATTACGTGGTGCGCCTCGTCGTGGCCACCCGCCGGCCGGCCGAGCACGGCATGCCCGATGTCGCGGCCTGGGTCAGCTACGGCGCGTCCCCGCGCGCGAGCCTGGGGCTCATCGCCGCCGGCCGCGCCCTCGCCCTGCTCCGTGGGCGCGACTACGTCCTGCCGCAGGACGTCCTCGACATCGCCACCGACGTGCTGCCGCACCGCATGGTCATGAGCTACGACGCGATCGCCGACGGCGTCGGCGCCCTGCAGGCCGTGCGGCGGGTGCTGCAGAGCGTCCCGCTGCCGCAGGTCGCTCCGCGCCAGCGCGCGGGCGGCCCGCCCGCTCCGCCGCCACGGCCCTACGGCGGGCCCGCAGGTCAGCCCGGCAGCGGTCAGGTACCGCAGGTCGGTCCCGGGCCGTCCGGTCCGGGACAGCCCGGCCCGGCCCAGGGTGCGCCGTCCGGTGGCCAGCCGCGCTGGGGCGAGCGCTCGGCCTAGGCCGCACCCATGGCTCTGCGATTCCCGCGCCGCGGAGGTGTCAGCGGCACCGCCGACCCGTCGGCCGCGCCCGCCGCGCCGCTGTTCGAACAGGTGCTCGACGTCGAGTCGGCTGAACCACTGCTCGCCCGGCTGGAGCTGGTCGTCCGGCACCGGCTGGACGGCCTGCTGCAGGGCAACCACCTCGGCCTGGTCCCCGGTCCGGGCAGCGAGGCGGGGGAGTCGCGCCCCTACGTCCCCGGTGACGACGTCCGCCGGATGGACTGGTCGGTCACCGCGCGCACCAGTCAGGCCCACGTGCGCGAGACCGTCGCCGACCGTGAGCTCGAGACCTGGCTGGTCGTCGACCTGTCGCCGAGCCTCGACTTCGGCACCGGCCGGTCGGAGAAGCGCGAGCTGGTCCTGGCCGCCGCCACCGCCCTCGTGCACCTGACCGCCGGGACGGGCAACCGCGTCGGCGCCGTCATCACCACCGGCGAGCAGGTGATCCGGGTTCCCGCCCGCGGTGGACGCGCCCACGCGCGTCACCTGTTGGAGACCATCGCCGCGACCCCGCGCGCCACCACCGGCCGGCGCGGTGACCTCGCGGCCGCCGTCGACTCGCTGCGCCGGCCGCCGCGTCGGCGCGGGCTGGTCGCGGTCATCTCCGACTTCCTCGACCCGGTCGACCCGGCCGTCGGACCGGACTGGATGCGGCCGCTGCGTGGTTTGGGGGCGCGGCACCAACTGCTCGCCGTCGAGATCGTCGACCCGCGCGAGCTCGAACTGGCCGCCACCGGGCTGGTGACGTTCGTCGACCCCGAGTCCGGACAGCAGCTCGAGGTGCAGACCTCCGACCCCGAGGTGCGCGTGCGTTACGCCGCTGCCGCGGCCGAGCAGCGTCGGGCCATCACCACCGCGATCCGCCGGGGCGGCGCGGCCCACCTGCAGCTGCGCACCGACCGCGACTGGGTCGCGGACACCGTCCGCTTCGTCCTCGCCCAGCGTCACGCCGGCGCGGGCACCACCCCGGCGCCGGGCGTCGTCCGGGCCGAGGCCGTGCGATGAGCACGGAGACCGTCACGCCCGTCGGAGGGACTCGACCGTGAACTTCCAGTCACCGGTCTGGCTGTGGCTGCTGGTGCCGATCGCTGCGATCCTCGGCGTCTACGTCTGGCAGCAGCTGCGGCGCAAGCGCTACGTCGCCCGGTTCAGCAACGTGGACCTGCTCGCGACCGTGGTCCCGAGGCGGCCGGGCTGGCGGCGGCACACGACGTTCGCCGCGCTCATGGTCGCGCTCATCGTGCTGACCGTCGGCGTCGCGCAGCCGACCGGGAAGGTCCGCGTGCCGCGTGAGCGGGCCACGGTGATCATCGCGCTCGACGTCTCGCAGTCGATGCGCGCGAACGACGTCCTGCCCGACCGGATCACCGCGGCCAAGCAGGCGGCGAAGGACTTCGTCGACCTGTTGCCCCCGCGCATCAACGTCGGCCTGGTGAAGTTCGCCGGCAGCGCGAGCGTCGTGGTGCCGCCGACCATCGACCGCGACAGCCTCAAGGTCGCGGTCGACAACCTCGAGCTGGCCGACTCCACCGGCATCGGCGAGGCGGTGTTCACCTCCCTCGACGCCGTCGCGACGTTCAGCAAGGCGACGACCGCGAAGGACGACCAGCCGGCACCAGCCCGGATCGTGCTGCTCTCCGACGGCTACAACAACCGCGGCCGCAAGGTCAGCTCCGCCGCCGCCGCGGCCGAGAAGGCGAAGGTCCCGGTGTCGACGATCGCGTTCGGCACCGACGACGGCACCCTCGACCTCGACGGCCAGGTGGTCTCGGTCCCGGCCGACAAGACGACCCTCTCCCGCCTCGCCGACGACACCGGCGGCACGTTCCACACCGCGACCTCGGCCGAGGAACTGCGGCAGGTCTACCAGGACATCGGCTCGCAGATCGGCTACACCACCGCCGAACGCGAGATCAGCTGGCGGTTCCTGCTCGCCGGCCTACTGGTGGCGATCGTCGGCGCCGGACTCTCGCTGCTCTGGTCCGGACGCCTGACCTAGCCAGACCGCGACGGGCAACCCACGGGACGCGCCCGGGTCGACCGGATCGTGGTGTCCGCTGCGGCGCGCACGGATGACCGCGTGCGGTCACCCGTGGACAGGCGGCGGCACGCCCCTCGCGGCGGATGCGGATCGGCGGATCTCGACCGGCACGTCCCCACCATCGGGGAACGCGGCCACGGAGGCCTGATCACGTCGGCGAATGCACCACACGACCGACGAGGCTGTTCCAGCGGACATCCCATCGTTGCACCGTGCACCGTGCACCGTGCACCGTGCACCGCGGCTCCGCGTCGAGATGTAGCCCGGACGTCGAGTCGCGGGAGAGACCTAGAAGGGTGGGTCGCCGAGCTCGGGTTCGGGGGTCGGCAGTTTCCCCGCCGGTTTGCGGTGCTGTTTTCCGACGGGGTCGGTCCAGATGCTGGAGTTGTCCTCGGGATCCCGCTCGTGAACCCAACCGCCTTCGTGCTTGAGGCGGTGGTGACGGCGGCACAGGGCGTCGAGGCACTGCTGGCGGGTCTGGCAGCCGTTGTTCCAGTCGTGGCGGTGGTCGAGGTCGCAGGTCACAGCGGGTCGGTCGCAGGTGGGGAAGCGGCAGTACTGGTCGCGGGCGATGACGAAGTCTTCGAGGTTCCGCGGCGGGCTGTAGGTCTTCCGCCCGTAGTCCAGCAGTTGGCCGCTAGCCGGGTCGGTGAGGATGCGTCGCCAGGTCGCGCACTCGTCGTAGGCGATGCGGCGGACGGTGGCGGCGTCGATCACGCCGTGGCCGTGCAGGAAGCCGGGCAGGTCGTCCAACCCCATCAGGGTGGTCCAGCCGACGACGACCTGGATCTCCGGGCGCTGCCCGTGCATACGCGGTGCGGTCGCGAGGTCAGTGCCGGGTTCGGTGCTGGGTCCGGTGTCGGGTTCGACGGTGGCGGGGCGCACCGGCCGCAGCGTGAGCTCCACCAAGGCGTCGGCGCGACAGTTGGCCAAGGTGCGGTCGTCGCCGGGGGCGTTGCGGGCCTTCGACGAACGAGCGTGCGCGTCGATCGTCTTCGCCACCGCATGACCCTGCTCGGCGGGGAGCAGAGCCCACAGTGAGCACATCCCGTCCGCCTCGGCCCGCACCCGCACGTCCCGTTCGCGACGCCGTTCCCGGTTGCGGGCCTTCGCCCCTTCGGGGTCGTGCTTGATGATCGCGGCCTGCAACGTCCGCTCCAGTTGGGACGGGGTGCGCCAGCCCGGGTCGTCGACAACCTCCCGCTCGACGGTGCGCGCCACCTCAGGTTCCACCACGCGCAACGTGTTGGCCGCGACCCGCGCGTGGTGCACCCCGATCGCCCCGATCCGCAACTGCGCGGAGATCGCCGGCGCGACCTCGACCAGGGTCACCGCCTGCATCATCCGGTGATAGGCCGACGTCCCCGAAACGCCCAAAGCCAGTCCGAGCTGCTCGGCCCACCACTTGCCGGCGTCACCGTCAGGCTCACCGCCGTCGGCGGGGGCGGCGTGGTCGCGGTAGGCGGCGACCATGACGTCGTTCTGGTGGGCGGTGCAGAACGCGATCATCCGCTCCCACCCGGCCACCGACGCGACCCGTTCCTCGTCGTCCAGAGCAGCGGGATCCAAGGCGAGGAGTTCACGCAGCAGGTCGGGCGAGGGAACCATCTCGTCGACCGCGACCATGCCCTCAGTCTATATCGAACAAGCGGGCGAGACAAGAGAATCACTCGACGAGCACGAGCTTTTCTCGAACAAGCGCAGCTGCGACCCGCGAGCGGAAGTCGGTCCGGACGGCGACGGTACGCGCTTCTCCGAGGAGCCCGTTCTTGCCGAGAACAACCGCCACCCGCGAGCGCAACCGGCTCCGGACGGCGACGGCACGCGCTTCTCCTAGGAGCCCGTTCTTGCCGAGAACAACCGCCACCCGCGAGCGCAACCGGCTCCGGACGAGCACCCTCCGCGCATCACGTAGGAGCCCGTCCTTGCGAAGCGAGAACCGCCACCCGCAAGCGCGAGCCCCCCGAACGAGAACCCACCGCGCATCTCCTAGGAGCCAGTTCTTGCCGAGGGCAACCGCCGCCCGCAAGCGCGAGCACCCCGAACGAGAACCCACCGCGCATCTCCTAGGAGCCAGTCCTTGTCGAGGGCAATCGCCACCCGCAAGCGCCAACCAACCCCGGACGAGAACCCACCGCGCATCTGACAGGAGCCCGTCCCGGCGAAGAGAAACCCCGCTCGCCGCGGTCGCCTAGGGGCGCACCGTCATGATCTCCGCGCCGTGCTCGGTGATCGCGACCGTGTGCTCGCTGTGCGCGGTGCGGGAGCCGTCGGCGCTGCGGAGGGTCCAGCCATCGGGGTCGGTGACCAGACGGTCGGTGCCCGCCATGACCCACGGTTCGAGGGCGAGCAGCAAGCCCGGGCGCAGCCGGTAGCCGCGGCCCGGACGGCCGTCGTTGGAGACGTGCGGGTCCTGGTGCATGGTCGAGCCGACCCCGTGGCCGCCGAACTCGGTGTTGACCCGGTAGCCCGCCGCGCGCAGGGAGGTCCCGATCGCGTGGGAGATGTCGCCGACGTGCGCGCCCGGGACGGCCGCGGCGATGCCTGCGGCCAGCGCGCGTTCGGTGGCCGCGATCATCGTCAGGTCCTCGGGCCGTGCGGTGTCGCCGACCACGAAGCTCAGCGCCGAGTCGGCCACCACGCCGTCGAGGGAGACGGCGAGGTCGAGGGTGAGCAGGTCGCCGTCGGCGAGGGTCTGGTCGTGGGGCAGGCCGTGCAGGACGGCGTCGTTGACCGAGGTGCAGATGTGGTGGGCGAACGGTCCCCGGCCGAAGGACGGCGCGTAGTCGACGTAGCAGGACTCCGCTCCGGCGTCGTCGATCATGGCGCGGGTCCAGGCGTCGATCTCGAGCAGGTTCGTGCCGACGACGGTGCGGTCGCGGACCGTCTGCAGGATGCGACCGACCAGTGCACCGACCGCGCGGGCCCGCGGCAGGGCGGTCGGGCTGAGGACCTCGATCATCGGATCTCCGTTCGGGATTGTTGTCCCGGCCAGGTTATCCCGGTATTAGTATCGGTGCATGGTCCGGTTGCCCCTCACCGTCGCCGAGGTCGAACGCGGCCGACGGCTCGGTGCCGCGCTGCGCCGCGCGCGTGGTGATCGGTCGATGCTCCAGACCGCCCTCGACGCCGGCATCTCGCCCGAGACCCTGCGCAAGATCGAGTCGGGCCGTGTCGCCACGCCGGCCTTCTCCACCATCGCCGCGGTCGCCGGGGTCGTCGGGCTCTCGCTCGACGCCGTCTGGGCCGAGATCGCGGACCCCGCCGACACGTCGGGCGCCTCGCTCGCCTCCTGATCCGCCTGTTGGGGCACGGTCCACCCGGAGGACCCGGAACTGTCACACCCCGGTGCCACGCTCGACGCATGTTCACCGTGATGTCGTGGAACGTCGAGAACCTCTTCGTGCCCCAGGCGGACGAACGCGAGGCGTACGAGGCCAAGATCGCGGCGCTGGCGGCGGTCGTGCACGACGCCGCGCCGGATCTGCTCGGCGTGCAGGAGATCGGCGACCCGGAGAGCTTCGAGGCGCTCCGGGCGGCGCTGGCCGCGGGTGGATCGGGCGACGACTGGCACGGCACGCTCTCGACCCGTTTCGAGGCCGACCACGCCATCCGGGTCGGGTGGCTGTCGCCGCGGGCTCTCTCCGACGTCGAGCAGGTCGCCCGTCTGCCCGTGCACCTGCGGAACGTGCAGGTCGACGACGACGGCACCCGCATCGACGCCATGCCCCGCGGCGCGCTCGCCGTCACCGCCACCACCACGGGCGGCACGCCGGTCCGCGCGCTCACCGCGCACCTGAAGTCCAAGCTGCTGAGCTTCCCCGGCGGGCGGTTCGACACGCGCGACGAAGGCGAACGGGCCCGGTACGCGGTGTACGCCCTGGACCGTCGAGCCGCGGAGGCCGCCACCCTGCGGGCCTGGACGACAGCCACCCTGGAGGCCGGCGACGCCGGCGGTCGCGTCGTCGTGTGCGGCGACCTCAACGACACCTCCGAGGCGGCCACCACCCAGCTGATCTTCGGCCCGCCCGGTTCGCAGATCGGCACCGGCGGGTTCGACCACCCCGACCGGGGTGACACCCAGCGGCTCTGGGACACCGGCTACGCCATGACCCCGCCCGACGACTTCTCCCGTGTCAACGAGGGCCGGAAGGAACTCATCGACCACGTGCTGGTCTCGCACGCCCTGGTCGGATCGTTGCAGAGTGCACGGACGGTCCCGCTCGAGGTCCCGAGCGTGGGGGTGCGCCCGCGGGTGGCGCCGCGCGTCACGCCCGCACCGTCCGACCACCGGCCGGTCGTGGCCGTCTTCGACCTCGACTAGGACGCCCTACCGCGCCGGGTCGAGCACGAGCTTGCCGACCGAGCTGCGGTCGAGCAGCGCGCGGTGGGCCGCGGCGGCCTCGGCCAACGGGTAGGTCGCGCCGATGACCGGCCGCAGCTCGCCCGCCGCGATCATGTCCAGCAACCCGGTGACGGCCTCGGCCATCGCTGGCGGCTTGACGTGCACCAACCAGAACCCGATGACGGCGTGGCTCCGGGCCATGAGCGCACCGGGCGCCACGGGCGTGGGCTGCTGCCGCGACGCCTGGCCGTACGCGACCAGCCGACCGAGCGGCGCGAGGGCCGCGAGCGAGGCGTCGAACACCGGCCCGCCCGTCATCTCCAGCACGATGTCCACCCGCTTGCCACCGTTGGCCTCGCGCAACGCGGCGGTGAGGTCGCTCGAGCGGGAGTCGACCACGGCGTCCGCGCCGAGCGAGGTGGCGAGCTCGGCCTTGGCGTCCGACGACACGGTCGCGATGACCCGCCCCGCACCCCAGGCCTTGGCCAGCTGGATCGCCACCGTGCCGACACCGCCCGCGCCGGCGTGCACGACCACGCTCTCACCCGGGGCGAGATGCGACGAGGTCCGCAGCAGGTGCCACGCCGTTGCACCCTGCACCAGTGTCGTCAGCGCCGCGGCGTCGTCGACCGGGTCGGGGATCGGGAACAACCGGCGGGGGTCGACCGCGATGCGCTCCGCGTACCCGCCGCCGGACACGAAGCCCAGCAGCCGGCGGCCGTCGGCACCGCGCACCACCACCTCGCTGCCGGGGATCAACGGCAACTGCTGCTTGGCGAGGTAGCTGTCCTCGGTCTGGTGGGTGTCGGCGTAGTTGACACCGGACGCGAGGACGTCGAGCACGTGCTCGCCCGCACCGGCCTCGGGTTCGGGCAACTCGGCCACGGTGACGACCTCGGGGCCGCCGAACTCGGTGATCTGGACGCCTCGCACGCCGCCGAACGTAGCCGACCGTGCGTGTGGGGTCGCGCCCGGCAGATCGGCTAGGTTCGGGGCCGTGAGCGAAGCTGAACCGCGGTCGGTCCTGGTCACCGGTGGCAACCGGGGGATCGGGCTCGCGATCGCCCAGGCCTTCCTCGCGCAGGGCGACAAGGTGGCCGTCACCCACCGCGGCTCCGGGGGCCCCGAGGGTGCGTTCGCGGTCAGCTGCGACGTCACCGACACCGAGCAGGTCGACGCCGCGTTCACCGCGGTCGAGGCCGAGCAGGGCCCGGTGGAGATCCTCGTCAGCAACGCCGGGATCACCGACGACACCCTGCTGTTGCGCATGGACGAGGCGAGCTTCACGAAGGTCGTCGACGCGAACCTCACCGGCGCCTACCGGGTGACCAAGCGGGCCGCGTCGAAGATGCTGCGGCTGCGCCGCGGACGGCTCATCTACGTCTCGAGCGTCGTCGGTCTCATGGGCGCGCCCGGTCAGGCCAACTACGCCGCCAGCAAGGCCGGCTTGGTCGGCTTCGCCCGTTCGATCGCCCGCGAACTCGGCAGCCGCTCGATCACCGCGAACGTCATCGCCCCCGGCTTCGTCGAGACGGCCATGACCGCCGCCATGACCGAGGACCGCACCCGCGAGGTCCTCGGCTCGGTCCCGCTCGCGCGCATGGGTCAGGTCGACGACATCGCGGCCGCCGCGGTGTTCCTGGCGTCCCCGGGCGCCTCGTACGTCACCGGTGTGGTGCTGCCGGTCGACGGCGGCGTCAGCATGGGCATCTAGAGAAAGGCTCTCGACATGGGACTGCTCGACGGCAAGACCCTCCTCCTCACCGGGGTGATCACCGACGCGTCCATCGCGTTCGCGGCGGCGCAGGTCGCGCAGGAACAGGGCGCGACGGTCGTGCTCACCGGCTTCGGGCGGATGTCGCTGGTGGAACGCGTCGCGCGGAAGCTGCCGCAGCCGGCGCCGGTGGTGGAGCTCGACGTCCAGAACGACGAACACCTCGCGAGCCTCGCCGATCGGGTCCGCGAGCACGTCGACCACGTCGACGGTGTGCTGCACTCCATCGGCTTCGCGCCCGCGAGCTGCCTCGGCGGCGACTTCCTCGAGGCGCCGTGGTCCGACGTCGCGACCGCGGTGCAGGTCTCGGCGTACTCGTACGCATCGTTGGCCAAGGCAACGCTCCCGCTGTTCCCCGACAGCGGGGGGTCGATCGTCGGGCTGACCTTCGACGCCACCGTCGCGTGGCCGGCCTACGACTGGATGGGCGTGGCCAAGGCGGGGCTGGAGTCGACCAACCGGTACCTCGCGCGCGAACTCGGTCCCCGTGGCATCCGCGTCAACCTCGTCTCCGCCGGGCCGGTCCGCACGATGGCCGCGCGGTCGATCCCCGGCTTCGCCGCCTTCGAGGACGCGTGGGGGCCCCGCGCACCGCTCGGCTGGGACATCGCCGACGCCCTGCCGGTCGGGCGCAGCATCGCCGCGTTGATGTCGGACTGGCTGCCCGCCACCACCGGCGAGGTCGTCCACGTCGACGGCGGCTTCCACGCCATGGGCGTGTGAGGGAACCGGGTGTGTAGACAGGAGGGGTGACCTCCCCGCACCACGCCTACGACGCCTTCCTGCTGCTGTCGTTCGGCGGTCCTGAAGGCCCCGACGACGTCATGCCGTTCCTGCGCCGCGTGACCGCGGGACGCGGTGTGCCCGACGAGCGGCTCGCCGACGTCGCCGAGCACTACCACCACTTCGGCGGGGTCTCGCCGATCAACGACCAGAACCGCGCCCTGCTCGACGCGCTGCGCACCGAGTTCGCCGCGCACGGCATCGACCTGCCGCTGTACTGGGGCAACCGCAACTGGGACCCGCTCGTGGCCGACACCGTGCGCCGGATGCGCGACGACGGCGTGCGGCGCGCCCTGGTGCTCGCGACCAGCGCCACCGGCTCCTACTCGGGCTGCCGGCAGTACCGCGAGGACCTCGCGGGTGCCCGGGCCGAGGTGGGGGAGACCGCACCGGAGCTGGTCAAGCTGCGGCACTTCTACGACCACCCCCGCTACGTCGCGGCGCACGCCGACGGCCTGCGGGCCGCGCTGGCCGAGCTGCCGGAAGACCGGCGCGACGCCGCCCGGCTGGTGTTCACCGCCCACTCGATCCCGTCGTCGATGGACGAGCAGGCCGGTCTGGCCTGGACCGACGCGGGCCACCTCTACTCGCGCCAGCAGCACGAGACCGCCCGGTTGGTCGCCGAGACCGTCCGCGGGGAGGGTGCCCCGTTCGACCTGGTGTGGCAGTCGCGCTCCGGCCCGCCGCAGGTGCCGTGGCTCGAACCCGACATCAGCGACCACCTGCGCGCCCTCGCCGCCGAGGGCGCGACGGCGGTTGTCGTCGCCCCCACGGGGTTCGTCTCCGACCACCTCGAGGTGCTCTGGGACCTCGACGAGGAGGCCCGCGAGACCGCCGCCGAGCTCGGGCTCGCGTTCGCCCGCGCGGCCACACCGGGCGTGCACCCCGAGTTCGTGACGATGGTGCGCGAGCTCGTGACCGAGCGCACCGGCGAGGTGCCCGCGGTCGGCTGCAGCCCGTTGGGCCGCACCGGCATCGACTGTCCGGCGGGCTGCTGCCCGGCGCCGCGGCGCCGCGCCGCCTGAGGGACCACGGTCCGCCGCCGCGCGTCGGCGGTCCCACTGCACTACGGTCCGGTCATGTCCCCCGACATGAGGCGGCAGCGCGCTGTCCTCCGCTCCGTCACCGGGCAGCTGCTGACGCTTGTCGCGGTGCAGGGCGTGATCGTCGTGGCCGCGGCGATCGTCCTCGTGGTGACCCTCGTGCAGTGGAACCACCAGGGCGTCGCCACGCGTGCCGCCAGCAAGGCCCGGGCGGACGCCGCGACCACCGTGGCGTCGGTGTTGCAGCAGCAGAACGCCGTGCTCTCGTTCGTCGTCACGGCCGATCCCGCTGAGCGCGCCGGCGCGGACGGCGCGCGGGCCGCGTTCGGGTCGGGGGTCGCGACCCTGCGCGCCGAACTCGCCGGCACGACGGCCGAACCCCTGGTCGCGGACCTGGTCGGTGCGGCCGACCGGTGGAACGCGACGGTCGCGGTGCCCGCGACGGCCGCGGCCGCCGACGGCCGCGACGAGGCGGCGGAGGCGATCGTCGCGTCCCCGGCCTCCCGGACGACCCAGCTCGCGGTCGGGGCCAGCGCCCGGGCGCTGTGGGCGCACCTCGACGCCGCGTACCGCACGTCCGTGGCGGCCTCGCTGGACCTGCGCGCGCGCCTCACCGGCCTGATCATCGGGGTCCTGGTGGTGCTGCTGCTGTCGCTGCTGGGCGCAGCTCTCATCCTCCGGCGTTCGGTGATCGTCCCGCTGCGCCGGGTGCAGGTGGCGTCGCGGCGGGTGGCCGACGGTGCCTGGGACGACTCCGTCCACGTGCACGGCCCGGCCGAGGTGGTGGCGGTCGCCGCCGACGTCGACCGGATGCGGCGGGCGCTGGTCCACGCGCTCGAGGCCGAACGCCGGGCGGCCGAGGCGCTCGACCAGCAGGGTCCCGCGGTGCTCGCCCTGCGCGACGCACTCGCGCCGGCACCCTGGCAGCAGGACGGCTTCGAGGGAGCGGGGCGGCTCGACCCGGTCGAGGGCCTGCTCGCGGGCGACTGGTACGACGTCGTCACCCTCGGCGACCACCGGGTCGGCATCGTGCTCGGCGACGTCGCCGGGCACGGCGCGGCGTCGGGCGTGTACGCCCTGCGGCTGAAGGGGATGCTGCGCGGCGCCCTGCTCGCGGGCCAGTCGCCCGCGACCGCGCTGTCCACCGTCGCCGCGATCATCGCCGAGTTCCCCGACAACGCGCGGGTGGCAAGCGGCGAGCTGTTCGCCACCGTGTTCCTCGCGGTGGCCGACCGCGAGGTGGGGTCGCTGGTCTACGCGAGCGCGGGCCACCTCGACGCCGTCGTCATGCGGGCGGTCGCAGCGGCCGGCTCCGACCCGGTGCCGCCGTACCAGTGGGACAGCGTCGACCTCCCGCCGACCGGTCCGATGCTGTCGGCGCTGCTCGCCGACCGGATCTGGACCGAACGACGGCACCGGTTCGCCCCGAACGACCTGCTGATCGCCGCAACCGACGGTGTCATCGAGGCCCGCGACCCTGCTGACGACCTCGAGTTCGGGACCGGCCGCATCGTCGGCCGGGTCGGCGCGCGCCTGCGGGAGGGCGACACGCTGGCGGCCGCGGTCGACGCGGTGTTCTCCGACGTCGCCGGTTTCGAGCGCCGCGCGCGGGACGACCGCACGCTGGTCGCGCTGCGGTTGGCGTCGACCCGTCGGCGGTTCGACGCCACGCGGGTGGGCTCCGCCCGGCCGTTGCGACCGGTCTGACCGACGCCGTTCGGCGCCGACCACTCCGCGCGCCCGGACGGTCTCGTCACACCCGTGCGCGAGTTTGTCCGGTTCCTGACGAAATCGCGAGCGATCGTGGGGTGGTGTGGTGGGTCCGGCTTGCACGGGGACCACGGACCTGTCAGGGTCCGGGGTGAGAGGTGTCGCCTGGTCTTCCCCCGTGGATCTGGCGACACCTCTCCTCTCTGTCCGGGGTCGGTCCCGCAGCCGTCAGGCGTCCGGCGCCGGTTCGACGAGCGCGTTGCAGGCGGCCATCCGCGCGCGCCGGACCGCCGTGAGCAGGGGTCGCAGCGCGGCCTGCCGCGTGGCCATCCCGAGCCGGTCGACGGCGCCGCCGGCCGGGTCGGCGACCGCGAGGTCGAGCACGGCCCGCAGCCGTCGCGCCTGCGC